>CALEST010000302.1 GCA_937907555.1 uncultured Sediminibacterium sp. | reverse complement strand
ATCACTTCCATATCCGGAAATGATTTTTGCCATGAAAATCCAGCTGGCAGATGCTATAATAAACTGCAGGGCACCAGTTGAAGCAATATTTACAATTGAAACAATTACCGACCAGATTGGCTTAAAATGATTCCATTTCATCTGAATGATTCCCTTGCCTTTCTGAAGATTGTATAATTGATAGAGCACACCGATACCTCTTCCTGTAGTTGTTGCAATTGCCGCACCTGTTAAACCATAAAAATGAATCATTACAGGGCATAAAATAATATTACAAAGATTGGCCAGCCATAAACTTTTCATGGCAATGGCTGCATTGCCTGCACCTCTGAAAATTCCATTGATTAAAAACAACAACATGATAACCAGGTTTCCAATCAGCATAACGGAAACATAAGTAGAACCGATGTTTAGGATTTCAGGAGATGCACCTACCAATTGCAATATATCTGCAGCAAAAAAAGCGCCGATGATACTTATGATCATACTGATGACGATACAAATTATCAGTGTTTGTGCTCCTGCTTCTGCAGCTGCTTCATGATTTTTCTCCCCCACCCTTCTGGCTACCATTGCGGTAGCGGCCATGCTGAGTCCAATGGCTAAAGAGTAAATAATGGTCAATACCGACTCGGTTAATCCAACCGTTGCCGCTGCAGCAGATCCTAGTTTGCTTACAAAAAATATATCTACAACAGCAAAAACAGACTCCATGCACATTTCCAGAATCATAGGAACAGCCAGTAAAAAAATGGCTTTTCTTAAACTTCCTTTTGTAAAGTCCTTGTGTTCACTGTTCAATGATTCCCTGAACAAATCATACCAAAAACGGAGTTTGGTACTACCCATAGATTGAGTCATCTGATTGATTATGCTGATGGAGCAATATTGTCCATGATGATTGTATAGAGCGTATTAGGATTAAATGGTTTGGATAAACAACCGTCCATTCCTATCTGAATTGCTTTTGCTTCAATATCTGTGGTGATTACTGAAGCAGTCAACGCAATGATGGGGACATTGGTATTGAATGTCCTGATATTTCTGGTAGCCGTATATCCATCCATTACCGGCATCTGAATATCCATTAATATCAGATCGTAATTCTCCTGCCTAACTTTTTCCACCGCTATGGATCCGTTTTCAGCCAAATCTACTTCCGCATTCCAGTTCTTTAACATTCGTTGGGCAACCATAATATTGAACTCTACGTCTTCTACCAACAAAATTCTTTTGCCTGTTAAATCAGGCTTGTTTTCTGTGCCGCTTTGTTTGGCTTCTTCTCTGATTTCACTATTGCTTTTCTTAAATTTAAGCGTAAAGTAAAATTTGGATCCCACACCGGGTTCACTCTCTAAAAATATTTCACTACCCTGCAGCTGCAACAGTCTTCTGATAATGGTAAGCCCAAGTCCTGATCCTCCAAACTCGCGGGTAATATTATTGTTGGCTTGCGTAAATCGTTCAAATACCAGGTGTTGTTTTTCTTTGGGAATACCAATTCCGGTATCTTCTATTGAAAACAGCAGATCCACATCCTGTATGTTGTTTGCTACCAGTTCTACCCGAATCGTAATGGTTCCGTCTTTGGTAAACTTAACCGCATTGGATATCAGGTTATTTAAAATCTGACCCAATCTTACATCATCACATACCAGGAACTCAGGAATATCATCGTCATAGGTAATCTTAATTCTGTTTCTTTTTTCTTCCGCCTTTACCTGATTGGCCATTTTAATATTCTTGAGGAAATGCAACACGTTTACATTTCGCTCAGCAAATATGATTTTACCCTCTTCCAGTTTGCTGAAATCGAGTACGTCATTAATGAGACTTAATAAATTCTCAGAAGAAATCTCCATTACATTCAGCAATTCTCGCTGGTCTGGTGCCAGATCCTGGTATTGAAGCAACATAATAGTACCAATGATTGCATTCAGGGGTGTTCGGATTTCATGACTCATTACAGACAGAAACTCACTCTTGGCCTGTGCCGCTTTTTCAGCCACTTCCTTGGCGTGAATTAAATCTGCTTCCAGCTGTTTTGTCTTGAGAATCTGTTTTTCCAGAAAAGAGATAATATCAATCAGGTCGTCACTGTCTTCATCAAACTCCTGCGGTGCAGCAGGATCCAGTGCCTTAATCGCCTGCTTTAGCTTATAAATGGATTGCTGTCTTATTTCGTTTTGCAGCTGCAGATCTTTTGTTGCAAGCTGGTATTCCTTCTCACTTACATCAAATGCATGTTCCGTTATTTTTCTATCCCTGTCGAATGAGCTGTAACTTTTATTGATCGCATCCAGAAAAGAAGCCATATCGGGATGGTTCTCCAAAGCATCATTAAGAAACTGAGATATCTGCTTTTTTAGTAAGCTATGATAAGGCATTGAAACAGGCGTTATAATTCAGTAAATGTTGTAATAGTCATGGTTTGATTGTGAAGTTCACAATTAGAACCGGGATTGAAAGGAGATAATTCTCCATAAGAGTAAAAACCACCGATAGTAGTATTTTCACCAAACACTTTTTGAGCAGCTTCCACTTCTTCAGATGTCCTGTCCTGCAAAATCAATTTGCGTCCAACACAACTGATTAATATTGCCAGATTAGCTTTGTTATTTTCGTGCATGGATGCGGTTGTGGTTGCAGCAACAGAAGAACCGTTGATTACTTTTTCAAAGTTTACTTTCATCAACCGCATTTTACTTCCCTCCGGCATATTTCCTGCAAAAATCATTGAGCCATCCGCTTCGTTCACATTTAAAATGGTTCTTACCAGATTTTTGGAACTGTCTTCCGTGCGCAATGAAATGGGAAACAACAACGCAGAGCCAGGTAACTCGTCTACATATGGTCCCAGGTATTCTTTATACAAATCAAGGGCTTTCTGACCATCAATTTCATACAATACATTTTTTACAGATTTGGTTATTACTCTCTCTTTTCCAAATTCATCCCATCCACCGAAAGAACTGTGGCCTACCAATAAACCAGCACCATAGAATCCTATGGCAACAACCGTTCCTTCCTTGGCGGGGGTGTTTAATCCAACCTGTGTTTTTGCAAATCTTGCGGCATCACCTGCCAACCCACCTGTTACTGGAACATTATTGGGGTTTTCAGCATTAAAACCTGCTACCAATTCGGATCCGTTGATAAAAGAACCTTCTGAAATCACAAATACCGATACCAGCTGATCCTGACTCAACATGCCCATCAGCTTTTTTCCTGTTTCAAAACTGTCTACCGATTGAGAAATGTCTACTGAAACAGCCTGAGTGGTTGCCTTTTCAAAATAAATAGCTGTTACAACTACTGTATCGTCATACACTTGTTTGTGAAGAATTTCACCAGAAGTAGAACAGGAGACAATATTAGCAATGGGAAACCTTTCTTTAATTGAAGAGAATATCGTTTGATTCGTAACGAGCTCACCTGAACCAAATGCCAGAACGAGTTGTGCTTTCTCAGCAGGAAAATTTTCTGGTAAATCCCCTATCATCCATTTTCCCGAACCAAATTGAAGTTGGGCAGTTTTCATTAAACTTTTACTTTATACTTAAAGGTAACCCTTTTCAGTTAATGTGAGCAATCATCGCTGTGCGCATGATCGTGTTTTCTGCAAAGTTTAAAGTTAAGGTAGTGGGCAACCACAATAAATCCAACAGAAGGAACCAATAAGATCCATTCCAGTTGATGAAAGTTTACTTTTAAAATAAGTAAAAGTATGCCTGTTGTAAACAAAACAACGGGCCACCAGCTATGATGATGTTTTTTAAAACCATGGTATAATGCATACGTGCCCAGTAAGAAAGCGAGGCCGATCATTAAATATTCGAAATGAATATTTTCAATAATATTTACCCCAAATAAAGGCAGACTGCTTAAAAAAAGTGGAAGCAGGGCACAGTGTATGGCACAGGCCACAGAAGCAACAATTCCCAATGCATCCCAGTTGATTTTTAACTTCATCGACTGCAAAACTACAACAATGCAACTTTGTTGCAAAATATTTGTTGTAAAATGGTATTACCTTTACACTATAATGTAAGTATATGAGCAAGAGAGTATTGGCCTATCTGGGGTTTTTTCTGGTTTTATTGGGTGGATTTTATTTTTTTCTGTTCAGAGGTACCGATAAATGGAAGAAAAAACTATCTGTAATTAGCTACGTTAAACCTTTTCAATTTACAACACAGGAAGGTCTGCCATTTAATGACCGTGACTTATTGGGTAAAGTAACCGTAGTTGAATACTTTTTTACCAGCTGTAAGGGGATCTGTCCAAAGATGAACAAAAACATGAAGGAGATTTATGATGATTTCAAAGCCGAACCCGATTTCTTGATTTTATCTCATACCTGCGATCCCGAAACAGACTCTGTGCCTAAACTAAAAAAATACTCAGATTCCATGCAGGTAGACAGTAGAAAATGGGTGATGGTAACGGGTAGAAAAGACAGTTTATACCAGATGGCAAGGGCTGCTTATTTATTGGATGATCCCAAGAACAGTGTTCAAAAAATTGAAGATCAGTTCATTCATACCCAATTCTTTGCCCTGGTAGACAAAGATGGAAAAGTTCGTTCTCAAATTTACGATGGTCTTAAAAAAGACGAGATAGAAAAGCTGAAGAAAGATATCAGAGAATTATTACAGGAGCGCTCTGCTAACAGTAATTTTGTAAACGGTATCTTTAACAATAATCCTTAGGGGCAATATGCAGGATAAAATCAATGACATATTAAAGAAGAATCACCTCAGCATTACTGAGGCCAGAAAAAAAATACTTGCGCTTTTCTGGGAATCCGGAAATGCAATGGCGCACGGGGATATTGAACAAAAAAGCAGTGAAGAGTTTGACCGGGTAACCATTTACAGAACCTTACAAACTTTTGTAGAAAAAGGAATCATACACACCATACCAACTGCAGACAATTCTGTTCGGTATGCTTTGTGCAAGGACGAATGCGGAGCTGGTCATCACCACGACGATCATGTTCATTTTATCTGCGATGATTGCGGAACAACTTACTGTATTGATGAAGTAAGTGTTCCTAAAGTAAAGCTGCCCAAAGGATTTAAAGCTGCTCAAACCGATCTGGTGATTAGCGGAACCTGTAATAAGTGCGAACAATGATTTTAGTAACAGGTGCCAGCGGTCTGGTTGGATCACATTTATTACAAAAGTTGATTCGGGAAGGCCATAAGGTTAAAGCTTTATACCGAACTGAGCCCCCTGAAATTATCGGAACCGATGGTGTAGAATGGGTAAAAGGAGATATTCTGGATGTTGTAGCATTAGAAGAATCCTTGCAGCATGTAGAGCAGGTATATCATTGCGCAGCCGTTGTTTCTTTTAATCCGGCAAAGAAAGCTTCCATGTTTCACACCAATGTAGAAGGCACTGCCAATGTGGTAAACGCCTGCATCAACTGTGGGGTGAAGAAATTATTATTTGTTAGTTCGGTAGCTGCTCTCGGTAGAATCAGGGAAGACAAACCAATTGATGAAACAATGAACTGGACCCCTGAAACCAGTAACAGTGAGTATGGCAAAAGCAAATACCTCTCAGAAATGGAAGTATGGCGGGGAATGAGTGAGGGTTTGTCTGTGGTAGTAGTTAACCCTGTTATTATTCTAGGGAGCGGAGATTGGAACGGAGGATCATCCGGCATTTTCAAATCATCGTACGAAGAATTTCCATGGTATACCGAAGGGACCAGCGGATTTGTAGATGTAATGGACGTAGTAAAAGCCATGTATCTGTTAATGAACAGCAAAGTAAATGGCGAACGATTTATTTTAAGCGGCCACAATACTGGCTATAAAGATATTTTTGGGTTGATTGCAGCTGGCTTTAACAAGAAACCGCCGCACAAAAAAGTAACCCCCTTGCTGGCAGGCATTGTATGGAGATGGGAAGCCATTAAAGCATTTTTTACCGGAAAAGATCCCTTGCTTACCAAAGAAACTGCCAGAACAGCTCAGGCAAAAGTAGTTTTCAATAATTCAAAGCTGCTTGCATCCATTCCTGAATTTTCGTATACCCCTCTTAAAACATCAATTGATAGAATCTGTGCCGAATTCAGGGCAAAGTATCAATTATGATTCCATCACTTTTTTCCAAAGCTCAGGAATTCGTTTGATCCAGACCAGTTCACGTCGTTTGATGGAAGCGTCTTCTGCAGGATATCCGAAATAGGTTTTTCCACCGGCCAAAGAGGAAGGAACTCCGCTTTGCGCCAACACTACGGCATTGGCTCCAATGGTAAGCGTTTTACTAACGCCAACCTGACCCCATAAAGTAACCCCGTCTTCTATAATGGTACCACCGGCAATACCCACCTGAGCAGCAAACAAGCAGTTTTTCCCAACCGTTACATCATGACCAATATGAACCATATTGTCCAGTTTGGTTCCCAAACCAATTCTGGTTTCGGCTGTTACCCCTCTGTCAATCATACATCCTGTTCCTATTTCAACAAAGTCTTCCAGAACAACATTACCACAACTCAACATTTTTTTATACCAGACTGATCTATTCTTTTTAGTGTTGTAATAAAATGCGTCACCACCAATAACGGTTCCCGACTGAATAATAACATCATTTCCAATGATGGTATTATCGTGAATGGTAACATTGGGATGAATGATACAATTGTTTCCGATAACTACATGCTTCCCAATAAATACATTGGGCATAATTATCGTATTCTCCCCAACAACTAATGAATCATCAATTGATTTTGTTGCCGGTAAAAATGGACTGAAGTGCTGTACAATTTTCAGGTAAGATTCAAAAGGATCTGAAACAATAAAAATGGTTTTGCCATCAGGAATTTTTACATCTGCCGTATTGATGATTATAAAATCAGCTGCGCTGTTTAAACAGGTATCATAATATTTTGGATGATCAACAAAGACCATGTCTCCTTTTTCTACACGATGAATTTCGTTGATGCCTAAAATTTCTGCTTGGGTATTTCCAGCAATTTTTGCATTCAGAAAATCAGACATCCAGGAAACGGAAACAGGAGACGGAAACTTCATTTGAGTGAATTTTTGAGGTGATAAAGGTAGTAAGACAAGCTTTTCCGAAATTTTTTTTTTAAAATCGGTTGGCTGAAAAATCATTCAAAATTCCAGTACAAAAAGGGGAAACAAAATGAAGATATCATTTTACAAATTAATTTTCATTTGGCTGAAACACTGTGTTCATATATGTTTCAGACGAACAAGAAAAAAACAGATTGATTTTAAAATGAAAATTGTCTTCGGAAAAATGAAATGATCAAACACTTAAATTCTTTCTCAATTCACATTTGAGCTTAAAATGTTAATAAAATTGTTCAAAAAAATTTTTGTATAAGTTAAAAGTCTTTTTAATATTGTGTAGGGAAATGCGTTTCCCTGTACTTACTAACCCATCCATATACAAGGTCTCGCTTCTGCGAGACTTTTGTTTTATACCAATTTGAACAACCAATTTATGAGCGAAGTACATTTTTCAGAACAAGAATTAATCAGAAGAGAGAAGCTTGCAAAATTGCAGGCAGCAGGGATTGATCCGTTTCCCGCACCATTGTATCCTGTCAACAGTTTTTCTGTTGATATCAAAAATAATTACACTGAAGAAAACAAAGATCAGTTTACCAATCTTTGTGTGGCAGGAAGAATTATGAGCATAAATGATAAAGGAAAAGTTTTCTTTATCAAGATTCAGGATAGTAAAGGCATCATTCAATTGTATGTAAAACGAGATGATATTTGTCCGGAAGAAGACAAGTCATTCTGGGATACAGTTGTAAAACACGGATTGGATTTAGGAGATATTATTGGATGTACCGGTTTTGCTTTTATCACCAAGACCGGAGAAACATCTATACATGCCCAAACCATTACACTGCTTACCAAATCATTAAAGCCACTACCGGTTGTAAAGAGAGATGAAGAAGGAAATGTCTTTGATGCGGTAACTGATCCGGAATTCAGATATCGTCAGCGTTATGCAGACCTTATCATCAACCCTGATGTAAAAGACACTTTTGTTAAAAGAACCAAAATCATCAATACCATCCGTGAATTTTTGAATTCACAGGGAGCAGTAGAAGTAGATACCCCTGTTTTGCAGGCTATTCCGGGAGGAGCTGCTGCCCGTCCCTTTATTACGCACCACAATGCCCTGGACGTTCCTTTTTACCTAAGAATTGCCAACGAATTGTATTTGAAGCGTCTGATTGTAGGTGGTTTTGACTGGGTATATGAATTCAGCCGCAACTTCAGAAATGAAGGAATGGACAGAACCCATAATCCGGAGTTCACGGTATTAGAGTGGTACACTGCTTACAAGGACTATATCTGGATGATGGAAGTAACCGAGCAGTTATTCGAAAAGATTGCCCTAACCATCCACGGAACTACGGATGTACAATTGGGAGATAAAATCGTAAGCTTTAAAGCACCATTCAAAAGAATCAGCATACACGATGCCATTAAGGAGAATACGGGCATTGATGTTAGCGGAATGGATGAAGCAGGCTTGAGAGAGGTTTGCAAGCAATTGAAAATTGATGTACCCCCAACAATCGGAAAAGGCAAACTGATTGATGAAATTTTCGGTGCAACCAGTGAACATACTTATGTACAGCCCACATTCATTATTGACTATCCGGTAGAAATGAGTCCTTTAACCAAGAAGCATCGCAGTAAACCAGGTTTGGTTGAGCGATTTGAATTAATGGTTAATGGAAAAGAACTGGCCAATGCCTATACAGAATTAAACGACCCAATTGACCAGCGTGAACGTTTTGAAGAACAGGTTAAGCTGATGGAAAGAGGAGACGATGAAGCCATGTTTATTGACTACGACTTTTTACGCGCCCTTGAATACGGCATGCCGCCTACTTCAGGAATTGGAATTGGTATTGACCGTTTGTGCATGATGATGACCAACCAGGCTTCCATTCAGGATGTGTTGCTGTTCCCTCAGATGAGACCTGAACGATTCGAAGAATAGGAAGGTCGAATCCACAAACACAAAAATCAATTTAAAGATTCGTTTGTAAATGAGACCAGAAAAATTCGAAGATTAATCAACAAATAAATCTGGATACAATTGGCCTCCGGGCACAACTGCATACTGATCTAAATTAGAAATACCTTCTTTGGCAAGAACTTCTTCGTCAATGAAGGTATTTCCCGTATAGGCCAGTCCTGTTTTAGAAAGTATATAGTAAACACTGTCAGCAATGATTTCCGGTGTACGACTCATCTTGGCCAAAGCTTCACCACCCAGCAGGTTTCTTACCGCTGCTGTATCAATGGTTGTTTTAGGCCATAGTGCATTGGAGGCAATGCCATCGTTCTTAAACTCTGCAGCCCATCCCAATGCCAGCATACTCATATTGTATTTGGTAAGCGTGTAAGCAATATGTCCACCCATCCACTTAGGTTTTAAACTAATTGGCGGTGATAAGGTAATGATATGTGGATTGTTCCCTTTTTTTAACCAGGGTAAACAATGTTTTACAACTAAAAAAGTCCCTCTTACATTAATGCTTTGCATCAGGTCAAATCGCTTTGCCTCTGTTTTTTCGGTGTTGGTTAAAGAAATAGCGGATGCGTTGTTAATGACAACATCAATCCCCCCAAACTTATCTACTGCCTGCTGTACGGCTGCAGCAATCTGTGCTTCGTCTCTGATGTCTACCTGCACAGCCAGTGCTTTACCACCAGCGGCTTCCACTTCCTCAGCAGCAGAATAAATGGTTCCTCCCAGTCGGGGGTCCTCTTCTACACTTTTGGCTGCAATTACAATATTGGCTCCTTCTTTGGCCAGTCTTAAAGCAATGGCTTTTCCGATCCCTCTGCTGGCACCGGTAATAAATACAGTTCTGTTGGCAAATGATGACATAGATAAAAGCTTAGAGACTCAATTTAAGCCAAAGCAATTTACCAACCGAGGAATTCTTTGATTACTTCTTCTGTTTCTTTGCAAGCTTTCTCCAGATTGTCATTCAGAATATTTTTGTGAAAATGACTTTTGAAAGAAAGCTCATAACTGGCTTTATTCACCCGGTTTGCCAGGCTCTCCGGTGTTTCCGTACCCCGGCTTTCCAGTCTTTTCTTTAATTCTTCTACTGAAGGGGGTTCTATAAAAATAGACAGGCAACGATTGGGAAACTGATCTTGTAAATGAATGGCTCCTTTTACATCAATATCAAGGATGGGAATTTTACCAAGATTCCAGATTCTTTCCAATTCAGCCTTTAATGTGCCGTAATAACTTCCTTTATATACCATTTCCCATTCTACAAATGCATTTTCTTCAATTCTCTGTTTAAACTCCGCTTCCGAAATAAAATGATAATGAACCCCGTCTTTTTCCTCCCCTCTGGGTTTTCTGGTAGCAGCCGATATAGACAAGGAAAGGAGGGGGTGCTGCTGTAACAGATAGCGTGTTATAGAAGTTTTACCCGATCCGGAAGGTGCGGCAATAATGATGATTTTGCGAGTATCGGCTCCCATTCAAAATATGTTTCTGCAAATAAACAGTATTTAGGCAGAACTATCAGAGCCAAATTTTCCTGATTAAAATCATCTTAAGCCATATAATTATACAAGGATAAAAGCCGAAATTTATATTATTCCCCCTTTAAGAAAAGCTTTGTTATGAGTAACTACAACACAAACACCTCTTACAATGGCGTTTTCGACAATATCATTGCCCTATCCTCCAACGCATTTATTCTATGCACCACTGATGGAAATATGCTGCAATTCAATGGTGGAGCTGCAAAGATGTTTGGATACGAAGAAGCTGAATTCGGGAAGTGCAATATAAAAACACTGATTAATCATTCTGATACTGCATTAATCTCCGGCTTACATAACCACCAAAGCAATCCGGAAATGGGAGAGAGTGCCGTGGGAATTAAAAAAAATGGAACACGTTTCCCCATTGCATTGATTTCAGTAATTCATAGAAACCCTAATAGCAATGAAGAATTTTTAGCCAAGCGAATTATTGACCTTTCCTATATTAAGAAAACAGAAAAATTACTGGAGGAAACCAGCCTGTTAACCAAAAGTGGCGGTTGGGAGGCTGACTACATTAATAATGAAATGAGTTGGACGCCTGGTGCCTTGCATTTACTGGATATTGGTCCGGAACATCATCGCCAGATTCAATCTACTTTTCAATTATTTGATCAACCAGAAATACTGGAAAATGCTTTTCGCCAAAGTATTCATACCGGTCAACCCTTCGACTTACGATTGAATTTAACAACACCAAAAGGTATAAAGAAAATTGTACGCACCAAGGGGTATACGGTTGCCTTTGAAGGAAAAATGGTAAGGGCTTACGGGACCATTCAGGATATTACTGAAGAAGTGATTAACAAACAAAACCTGAATAAAGCCGAAGCGCTTTTTAAAACCGCATTTGACAATGCAGGTGTGGGCATGGCCATCATAAATAATAAAGGGGAATACATAGATGTTAACAATGCTTATATCAATTTTGTTGGATATTCAAAACAGGAATTGAGCAATATGCGCATTTTTGATGTAACAGATGATGCGTATGGAGCGCTGGACAAAGTTCACTTGCAGGAACTAAGTACCGGCGTTTCAAAACGAAAAGAATACGATAAAAAATTCATTCATAAAGATGGTAAGGTCCTTTGGGGATTTGTAACGGCTTCTGCTATCTCAAACCCTGATGAAAGTTTTGCCTTTATTCTGGCTCAGGTAATTGATTTAACCGTTCGAAAAGAGGCTGAGATTGCCATTGTTAAAAGTGAACAAGAGTATAAATCCTTGTTTGAGCAGAATCCAAATGCAGTATGTTCACTTGATTTGGAAGGCAATATTACCGCAATGAACAGACAACTTAGTGTATTACTGGAATGCCCTGAATCCCAACTCAAGGGTGAAAGTATTTTCCCTTTTATGATTCCTGAAGAAATGGATGATATTTTCAGAAAATTCAACCTGGTAAAATCAGGGCAGGCACAAAAATTCAGGTGTCGGGTGCAAACCTTAAAGAACAAAGAAAGAACCTGGATCATTACCTATATGCCTATAACAGTTAACAGAGCAGTTACCGGAATTTATGCGTTGATTAACGACATTACCGAAAATGTTGCTGAAGAACTGGAACTGGAAAAATCTTTGAGAGACCTGAAAAAAATTCTGGATGCCTCACTTGATATTTTGTGTGTATTAAATATTAAGGGAGAATTTGTAAGAATTAATAAACAGGTAGAAGAATTATGGGGATACGAAGACTGGGAGTTAGTGGGAAAAGATATTATAGATTTTGTGCTGGAAGACGACAGAAGAAAAACATTTGAAGCCTTTTCACAGATAAAACGCGGAATAGAATTAAAAGACTTCGAGAACAGAATGTTGAAGAAGGATGGATCCACCATCATCATGCAATGGTTCGCCAGCTGGGACAGTATGACCCACTCGGTTTATGCAAGTGCCCGACACTTAAAATTTTAGGAACAATTCTATTTTTTTTCTATCTTGATTTTCCCAACCGATTGCTATGCGTATATGCTGGAACCTATTTCTGCAAATGCAGGGATGGAAAATTCGTAGTGAATTTCCCTATCACCTGAAAAAATGTGTGATAGCCGTAGGGCCTCATACCAGTGCCTGGGATTTTGTAGTTGGACTAGCAGTCAGAAGTAAGCTCAAATTATACCATCTTAATTTTCTGGGCAAGGCGGAATTATTCAAAGGAAGATTTGGCTTTTTCTTCAGAAAAATGGGGGGATTTCCCGTTGATAGATTCAGCAATAACAATGTAGTTGATCAGGTTGCAGAACAATTCAGGATCCGCGATCAGTTTGTTCTGGCATTATCCCCTGAGGGTACCAGAAAAAAAGTAGATAAATTAAGAACTGGTTTTTATCATATTGCACTAAAAGCAGGTGTACCCATTGTATTAGCCGGTTTGGATTTCGGTAGAAAAGAAATCAGTTTCAGCGAACCCTTCCTGCCAACCGGTAATATGGAAGAAGACTTTAAAAAAATCATACATTTTTTTGCCGACAAGGAAGGTAAGATACCAGAATACGGCCTGAAACATTTAGATCACTAATCCCCCTAAACCATATGAGTCAACCTTTTCCTACCATTATTGACCGTTTTTGCCATTACGAAAAAGTACAGCCCAATAAACTCTTTTTATCCGAACCTGTAAAAAGCGTCTATCAGAATTTTTCATGGGCCAGTGCGGGAAAAGAAATAAGATCAATGGCGGCCTGGCTATTGCAATCAGGATTGAACCCAGGTGATAAGGTGGCTGTTCTCAGCAAGAACTGTGCACATTGGATTATGGCCGATCTGGCAATCAATATGGCAGGCATGGTTTCCGTTCCGCTGTATCCGAATATCACCAGCAATGCAGTCAATGAAATTCTTTTGCATAGTGAATCCAAAGCCATCTTTGTAGGAAAGCTAGACAATCCGGAAATCATCAGAATGGGCATTCCGGATACATTAACACAAATCAGTTTTCCTTTCTATTTTAATGTAGGTTGTTTAAACTGGAACGATCTGGTGGCAGCAACCCAGCCTTTGGGTGAGCCTGTAAAAAAAGACACTAAAGTTCTTTCCTGTATTATTTATACTTCAGGAACTACAGGTGCTCCCAAAGGAGTAATGCATAGCAATCATACCATGTCTTTTGCAGTTTATTCATTTCTGGAAAGCACACCCCCATTGGCCAATGAAGTGTTTTTTTCTTACCTGCCCCTTTGCCATGTGGCGGAAAGAATGCTGGTAGAATGTGGAGCAATATTTACAGGAAGCTGCATCCATTTTGTAGAATCCATGGATAGTTTTTCTAAAAATCTGCAATATTCCCAACCCACGATTTTTTTGGCAGTACCCAGAATCTGGGAAAAAATTCAGGAAGAGATCTTACGCAAAATGCCTCAGCAAAAACTGAGCAGATTACTTAAAGTACCATTGGTTTCGGTATTGATTAAGAATCTGATCCGCAAAAAATTAGGCCTTGGAAGAGCCAAACATTTGTTCACAGGTGCATCTCCCATCAATCCTGCCGTCCTCAGCTGGTATAAGGCTTTGGGAATGGAAATTCAGGAAGCTTATGGGATGACAGAGAATTCTGCCTTGTCTCATTCCAACAGGAAAGGCGCCTGCAAATTCGGAACAGTAGGACAGTCCTATCCGGGTGTGGAGGTTAAATTAAGTGAACAAAAAGAGGTCTTGGTAAAAAGCGAAGCCAATATGCTGGGATATTACAAAGAGCCTGTTTTATCTGAAGAAATGTTTGAAGATGGGTTTTTAAAAACAGGCGATGAAGGAAGTATAGATGACGAGGGATACCTTTCTATTACAGGAAGAATCAAGGACCAGTTTAAAACAAGTAAGGGTAAATATGTGGCACCAGCACCCATTGAATCCAAAGTACTAACCGATGCCATGATTGCTCAGGCCTGTGTGGTGGGATGGGGAATGCCTGCTCCTTTGCTTTTGTGCACCCTTTCCGAGCAGGCCAAAAGTCTGGCACAAACAAATTTACAAGATCATCTGCACCAGCTATTGGAGCGCATTAATAAAGAACTGGAACACCATGAACAGTTGGCTAAATTGATTATTATGGCCGAAGAGTGGACGATTCAGAATGGAATTTTAACACCAACTTTAAAAATCAAGCGCAAAGTGTTGGATGAAACATTCAAAGACTTCTACAACAATTGGTATAACGAATCGGTCAAAGTGGTTTTTGTGTAACTTGCACCCGTTTAACTTATTTAGTAACGGCACAATAATTGGTATGAGATTCCGTTTGTACCAACAATTGACCAATAATATGTAAGACCAATGAAAATGAAATTCTACACTTTAGCAGCTCTTGCCTCTGTTAGCTTATTTGCCTGCGTTAGCCCGAAACAATTGAGACAAGCCGAAGCCAGGTATGGCGAATTAAATGGAGCATATGCAGAATTGCAGGGAAAATACAGAAATCTGGAAGAGGAATTTAACAAAGCCAAAAATCAGATCAGTAATCTGCAAACTCAGAAGCAATCTGTTGAAGCACAACTGGGTACAACCAATACTCAATTGGATTATGTAAAACAAACCAATAGCATGGTTTTAAATCAACTGAAAGATTTATCAGTTGTAACCGGAGCTCAGGCTGAAAGCATCAGAAGATCACTTGAAAACATTGGTGCCAAAGACTTATATATTCAGGATTTACAGGGTTCCATTGCCAGAAAAGACTCTTTAAATATGGCCCTGGTGATGAACCTGAAAGGGGTACTGGGTAATATGGACGACAAGGACATTAATATTAAAGTAGATAAGGGAGTGGTTTATGTAGATATCTCTGATAAGCTTTTATTTAAAAGTGGTAGTTATGATGTAACTGACCGTGCTAAAGACGTGCTTGGTAAAGTAGCCAAAGTATTAAATGCACAACCAGAAATAGAATTTATGGTAGAGGGTCATACAGATTCTATTCCATTGATTAAAGGTGGTGGAATGATTGATAACTGGGACCTGAGTGTTAAAAGAGCAACAACTGTAGTAAGAATCCTTCAGGAATCTTACGGTATGAACCCCAAGCGCATGACTGCAGCAGGAAGAAGTCAGTATGTGCCTTTAACAGACAATACAACTGCCGAAGGAAGAGCCACCAACAGAAGAACCAGAATTGTTATCTTACCTCAATTAGATCAGTTCTTTAAACTGCTGGAAAGAAAGAAATAAGAATTTTAACAAATTACTATATGGGCGCCGGGGAAAGGATTCTCCGGCGCTTTTTTTATGTAAAATTTTAATCATAAATTGAATTGTCAATTAAAATCCATGTCTTGTAGATCAAGAAGGCCATTACCTATATCCTACATTGTTCTGCTGTTCTTGTTTACAGTACTGAATTCTTTTGCACAGGCTCAGACAATTGAAAAAGGAATTATTGACTTAAGAAAAGCAAATTTAGAGAGACAACCTTTTGCATTGAACGGCAACTGGGGATTTTACTGGAATCAATTACTAAAGCCGGAAGAGATCAGCACCCATCCTGAGGTCTTCACTTATTTTCCAGAAAGGTGGGACAACACCCTGTTAAATAATCAGCCACTTCCAGCTAAGGGATTTGCAACGTATACCCTGAAAATTTTACTGGATCCTGAAAAACAAAATGACCTCTCTATACAGCTTCCAGACACCTATTGTTCGTTTCAACTTTTTCTGAATAGTAAGCCTTTTGCAGCTGCTGGGAAGCCGGGAAAAACAAAGGAAACAACGGTAGAGAAATGGGTTGAACAAGTTGTTACGCTTCCGGTTACAGATACGGTTTCAATGGTACTTCAGATTGCCAATTTCAGGCATTCAAAAGGGGGACCCTATAAACCCATTGTTATCGGAAGCACCACACAATTAACAGCTGAAAAAGCTTCAGAAGATGGTTTTGATTTGATGTTGGCGGGGGCTATTTTAATGGGAGGGCTATTTTTCATTGGGCTTTTTTACTTTGGGAAACACGACAAAGTCATTTTATATTTTTCTTTATTCTGTATCGCCTATAGTTATCGGATTGTTGGCTCAGATAATTATGTACTCCACAGTTTATTTCCCAATTATCCATGGATAATCGGGGTTCACCTGGAATACCTGAGCTTATTTGTCAGTGTTATTTTCTTTATGTTTTACACCAAGTATTTATTTCCGGAAGAGACCAATATATGGTTAATCAGAATAGAAGCCATTATGGCCGGATTGCTTTGTTTAACTGTACTATTGTTTCCGCCGAGCATATTTAGCCGGTTGTTGAATCCCTTTCTGATTGTTATGTTTACGGTTATTGCTCATGCTTTTTATATTTATATCAAAGCATATTTTAATAAAAAACTGGGAGCCAAATACGCACTGTTAAGTACAGGAATTTTATTAATCATTTTTATACTGATTAACCTGAAATACTTCAATGTTATTCAGCCACCAAGATTTGTTCTGTTCTTTGGATATATCAGTTTTTTCTTTTGTCAGTCATTAATTCTTTCTCACCGGTTTGCCTTTACATTAAAAGAAGCTAAAAAACAGGCAGAGATGGGGCTGAAAGCAAAAAATGATTTCCTGAGCACCATGTCGCATGAAATAAGAACTCCTTTGAATTCTATTCTGGGTATGACCAATATTATGCTCATGGAGAAGCCATCAGATGAACAAAAAGAACAACTGAATGTGTTGCTGTTTTCAGCCAAAAACTTATTGTCTATAGTTAATGATATTCTGGATTTCAATAAAATTGAAGCGGGAAAAATAGGATTTGAAACCATTGAAATGGATTTGAAAACCATTTCTGAAAATCTGGTTGCAGGATTTGGAACACTGGCAAAAGAGAAAGGTATTGCTTTGAAACTGGTCTTGGACGATGGGCTGAATGTAAAAGTTATCGGAGACCCTACCAGAACCAGCCAGATTATCGGAAACCTGATTCACAACGCAATTAAATTTACCAAGAAAGGGCATGTGGCTTTGAAAATGTCCGTCCTCAGCAGAGACGAATTGAGGCTCCGGTTATTAATAGAAGTAGAAGATACCGGAATTGGAATTGCACAGGAAAAACAACAATTGATTTTTGAGCAATTCACGCAGGCAGATAATAGTACTTCCAGAAATTTTGGAGGTACCGGTCTTGGGCTGGCCATCAGTAAAAAATTACTGGCATTACAAGGAGCGGAACTAAAATTAAAAAGTGAACCCAACAAGGGATCATGTTTCTATTTTGAAATTAGTTACCCTATTTTACCTACTCAGGTTGTTCAGCAAGAAGAAGTTGTTCATGAAATGCCGGCTGAAGAAACGAAACCATTAAAGGGTAAAACCGTTTTACTGGTAGAAGACAACGAGGTTAATATTCTGGTTGCCAAAACATTTTTAAGCAAATGGGGGGCTTCAATAGACATTGCACAAAACGGTCAGGAAGCTATTCAGCTTTTTGATGAACAAAAACACAGTATTGTTCTAATGGATATGCATATGCCCATAATGGATGGGTATGAAGCTACCAGGATTTTAAGGGAAAGAGGAGTAAAAACTCCCATTATTGCCCTTACTGCCAGCCTACCACGGGAAATAGAAGACCGGATTAAAAATACCGGCATTAACGATATAGTAGTAAAACCTTTTATCCCTTCAGAATTATTTAAACTTATTCTTCATTATACGGGAATTCACCCCAATAAAACAGGTTAAGAGAGTATCTTGCACCTGAATTGATTTGTATGCAGGATTATTTGAATGGATTAAACGACTCTCAAAGAGAAGCAGTCACTCATATTAAGGGACCACTGATGATTGTGGCCGGTGCAGGAAGCGGAAAAACCAAAGTACTTACTACTCGTATTGCTCATCTGATGGCAAATGGCGTAGATGCTTTCAATATATTAGCGCTTACATTTACCAATAAGGCTGCTGCTGAAATGAAGGAAAGAATTGAAAAAATTCTTGGTAACTCAGAAGCCAGAAACCTCTATGTAGGTACTTTTCACAGCGTGTTTGCACGTATTTTAAGGGCAGAAGCTCAGAAATTGGGGTACCCCAGTAATTTCACCATTTACGATACTGATGATAGCCGATCTGTATTAAAAACAGTAATCAACGAATTACATTTAGACGATAAACATTACAAGCCCAATATTGTGGGCAACCGTATTTCTTCTGCAAAGAACGCATTGGTGGGACCTGCAGAATATGCAACAGACTATGCCATTCAACAGGAAGATGCCAGAGCCAACCGTCCTGCTATTGCTCAGGTATATGCCGCTTATGCCAAACGTTGTTTTAAGAATGGAGCAATGGACTTTGATGATCTCTTGTTGAAAATGTATGAGTTGCTGAATAATTTTCCAGAAGCATTGCACAAGTATCAGCACAAATTTAAATACCTGCTGATTGATGAGTACCAGGATACGAATCCGGTTCAGTATCAGATTAGTAAACTCTTGGCTGCTGCCCATGAAAACATTTGTGTAGTGGGTGATGATGCACAGAGCATCTATAGTTTCCGGGGTGCAACGATTGAAAATATTTTACAATTCCAGAAAGACTACGATGATGTTAAAGTGGTTAAACTGGAACAGAATTACCGAAGCAGCCAGCAGATTTTAAAGGTTGCCAATCAGGTTATTAAAAACAACAAAGGACAAATTCCTAAAAATCTCTGGACTGAAAACCAGGAAGGTGAAAAAATAAAATTAGTACGAACACTAACCGATAATGAAGAAGGGAAATTTGTTGCAGACACAATACAGGAACAAAAACTCCGCAATCATTATTACAATAAAGACTTTGCCATTCTTTACAGAACCAATGCGCAGAGCCGATCTTTTGAAGAAAGTCTGAGAAAAATGGGAATAGCCTACCGTATTTACGGTGGTGTAAGTTTCTATCAACGCAAGGAAATCAAAGATTTGCTTGCATACTTAAGAGTAATTGTAAATACCAATGATGAAGAAGCACTAAAAAGAATCATCAATTATCCGGTAAGAGGTATTGGAAAAACGACGATTGAAAAATTAGTCATCATTGCTAATGAACAAAATATCCCGGTATTTAATGTGGTTGTAAGGGCAGGTGAATTTGGTTTTAGAGCAGGAACACTGGAAGCATTACAAAATTTTGCTACCATGATCCGCTATTTCCAAAGTATGCTGACCAATAATAATGCTTTTGATGTGGCTACACAGGTGGGCAAACATACGAACCTGGTAAAAGAACTCTTCAATGATAAAACCACCGAAGGACTTGCCAGATACGAAAACGTGCAGGAGTTGTTCAACTCTATCAAAGAATGGACAGAAAGTCCAAGTAATGATGATGGAGAATTGGGTGATAAATCATTGGGATCCTATCTGCAGCAGATTACACTGTTAACCGATGCAGATGACGACAAAGAAAATAATGACGTGGTTAAACTGATGACCATTCACGCAGCTAAGGGTCTTGAGTTCGGATGTGTATTTGTGGGTGGGGTGGAAGAGACTTTATTTCCAAGTGCAATGAGCATTAATACCAGGGAAGAACTGGAAGAAGAAAGAAGATTGTTTTATGTAGCTGTAACCAGGGCAAAAGAAAGACTTTGGTTAACCTATGCCAATTCAAGATATCGTTTTGGTCAACTGGTACAAAATGAACCCAGCCGTTTTATAGAAGAAATGCCGGAAGAATCTATTGATAAATCCTATGCAGGCGGGGGTGCCAGAAATCATGGCTCCTCACAGTGGGGATCGGCTTTTGAAAGAATGAACAGGGGTTTTGGCTCTTCTGCTCAACAGGCTGCACAGAAATATGGTCCGCCACCTGCTAAAAAACCGGCAGGAAGCAAGCCTGAATACATGCCCATTCAACCGCTGGCACCCAAAGTAGTGGCGCATATTCCATCACCCGATTTTACTCCCAGCGATACTTCTAATTTAGAAGCCGGCCAAAAAGTAGAACACCAGAAATTTGGTTTTGGTATTGTAAAATCAATGGAAGGGTCGGCTCATAATCCGGTTGCGACCATTGATTTTGGCGTTAACGGAGAAAAGAAAATCATGTTGAATTACGCTAAGCTGAGAATTGTTTCCTAAGCCGTTGAAGAGAGAACTAAGGGTTACGGTATTTCGCTGTTCTTACTGATTTTTCACGGATATTCGACTTAATGGTTGGTTTATATAAACCACCGTTAGGCTGAGGCAGCAAAACCGTTCCAGGTAAAAACAAAAAGGAAGAGGGTGGCTCCTGCGGTGTTTCCACTTCTGTTTTTTTTGCAGCATCGTTATTGGAAACCGTTTCTGTTTTTTCAACCCAGGGTTTATTGGAAAATGCGGAAGCATCCAGAAAAGACTGCAGTGCTTTTATCTGTGGACGTTCTACATTGGCCAACGGATATGTGCTTACCGGATTACCCGAAAGTTTTTTTCCGGATGAACCGTACTGCGCAGTTACATTTTCTGATTTTAAATATTGAAGGAATTTGTCCATGATATTTAACCAGCGTGCATCCGTATCCGGTACCCCAAACTGGCCAATCATTCCTCTTTTATTGTGTTGCTTCAGCCACTGTACAAATGGCATTGCCCTTTGTATACCTGTTGAATCCCAGGCCTGATTCTGGTCGTAGGAAAACAAATACTTTCCGGTGAAGTCGTTGTCGAAATAACAATGTGCATTGTACACCAGCTTGTCCTGAGGATCATTCAGGTATTTTAAGGCATCCGAATAATCAGGCCAGCTTTCCGCAGCTGCATAGTTATTTCCGGAAATAATAATACGGCTTCTGCGATCTGCCTGTCGTATGGAACTAATGGCCCACTGTGCAGTAGTCTGCCAGTCAAAAGCCTGCATATCATGTGGCTCAGACATTAAGTTGTAGCCATAAATATTGGGGTATCCTGCAAAAGCATTGGCAATTTTATTCCAGCAATCTGCAAAATCCTGTCTGCTTACCGAATAAGACCCTACAATATAATCCACTCCATACTTTCGGTACCTGCCGCTGTTGTACATGGAAAGAATTACCTGCATATTCCGATTCGAAGCCCAGGTTACCACTTTACGGATTTCCCCGATTTCACCATAATCCAGATCCCCACCCAGATTTTTTTGTACCCGCTCCCATCTAAATGGAATGGTGATTAACCTGAATCCCTTTTGATAATAATAGTCAACTTCTTCCTCTGTTGGATATTGGTAATGTTCATTCAGCTGGCCGGGCAATTGATTTTCATTGATTTCACCCCCGCCCAGGGTCATTCCAAGCAAAAAAGGATCGGTCTGAGCCTTTAATTGGCTTGAAAACACCATCCAGATACATAAAAAGACTAGGTTTCGCATGGGTTATTTCATTAGCTGCTCTTCAAAAAAGGCGAAATGCATTACTGATAACGTAAAATTTGTCGGTTTATTGGCTTTACTTACGATATCCGAAAAATAAGACGGACAAACCGTTAAACTAGGTGCTTTGAACTTTCCCTCCCATCCTTTTGTTTTAAATTTGTACCTGATTCACATTTAAAATACGCATACCATGATAACGACTGGCAACCCTGTCATCAGCATTTATACAGAAATGACTCCAAATCCAGAGACAATGAAGTTTGTAGCCAACAAGCTTTTATATCCTGGAAAAAGCATTGATTTTGCAGATGAAACCCTATCGGCACCCTCGCCGCTGGCAAAGGAATTGTTTAGTTTCCCTTTTATCAAGAGCGTTTTCATAGCAAGTAATTTTATTACCCTTACCAAGACCGCCGATACAGAAGACTGGCAGGATGTGATTCCTACCATTAAGGAATTTTTAAAACAATACCTTGAAAACGGTGGAGTGGTAGTTAACGAAGAAGAAGTTGCTAAGGTAAAACAGGAAGCCAGCAATACCGTAAGTGCAGACGATGATGATATCGTGAAGCGTGTAAAGGAATTGTTGGAAAACTATGTAAAGCCTGCAGTTGAAATGGATGGCGGTGCCATTCAGTTTAAAAGTTATAACGACGGAGTTGTAAACTTAATGTTGCAAGGTTCTTGTTCCGGTTGTCCCTCTTCTATGATTACCCTAAAAGCAGGTATCGAAGGCATGATGAAGAGAATGATTCCTGAAGTGAAAGAAGTAGTAGCAGAAGCTGAATAAACCTTTGTAGTGCATTATCTTGCATTACATGAAGCAAATCATACAACATTTATTGCTCCGTCATTGGGATGCCATGCTGGCGTCTGCAGTGGGTTGTATCTGGATTGCTTTTTATACTTCAAAAGGGGGAATCGGTATTTCTCCGGACTCGGTAGCTTATTTAAGTACGGCTGATCATTTTGCCGGTTCATTTCGTTTTTCGGATTACAACAATCTCCCGCTGGTGAATTTTCCATTGGGTTATCCTTTTTTATTGGGAGCCATCAAAATGGTGTCGGGAGCAAACCTGTTAATCTTAGCCCCCTGTTTAAACGCCTTCCTGCTTGCATCGGCACTCTATGCAGTCAGCTTTTTACTAACTGAATGCGGTATACAATCAGGTGGTTTCAGACTGTTGATTCTACTATTCATTCTGAGCAATCCCGGCATCCTGGAAGTATACTCGATGTTATGGTCCGAAACAGTATTTCTTGTTTTGGGATTGTTTTTTGTGATTGCCTTTTTGCGCTACCTGAAAACCAATTCCCTGTCCTGGTTGCTATGGGCAGCTCTTATAGTTAGTTTCACCTGCATGGTTCGCTACGTGGGCGTTACCTGGATCATTACAGGTGGCATTGTAATCCTGTTTAATGCAAGATTCAACTGGCAGTTAAAATTAAAGCATGCCCTTTTTTTTGGAATAACAGGGTCCAGCTTACCCTTGTTGAATACCTTAAGAAACTATTGGGTTACCGATACCATTGCCGGGGTACGTCAGACTTCACTTAAATCATTCACTTCTAACCTTGAAGATTTTTTAAATGTGCTGGGATATTGGTTCCCGTTAGGCAATGCTGAAAATCAAAGTCTTTTAATAATCTTCGGAACCCTTTTGCTGTTACTGATTGTTGTACTGTTGGGTTTCCGATTTATACAGCAGCAGTTTTACAATAGTCCGGTTACCATCATCAGCCTGTTCACTCTTGTGTATGGGGGATTCATGTTATTTATTGCTAGTGTTTCCCGTTTCGAAACCCTGAGCAGCCGGTTATTAATTCCTCTTTATATTCCAATCCTTATTTTAATTGCCTGCTTTTTTTATAAGAGAATAACCCAAAACAGGCAGTATAAAAAATGGCTGGTTGTAGCATTGTTTTTAAGTGGATATTCCGCGGGCGCCCATTACCATTATCAGACTCATGCTTTTAATTGGGAAGGCATTGGTTATGCTGGTATTCCCGGCTACACAGATATGCACTGGAAAAGTTCTCCGCTACTAAAGTTCATGAAAAGTCATCATCAGCAATACCAGGCACCTATTTATTCCAATGCCAATGATGCCGTATTTTTTCTGGCTGATATGAAAGCCAATCCTTTACCCCATAAAGATATTCCTTCGGAAATCAGAGACTTTCTTAAAACTCCCCATATTTATCTGGTTTGGTTTGTCTACGGAAAAAACGAGGACCTGATAGATGATGCTTTTATTCGTAAACATTATCATCAAACAAGCGAATGGCAATTTAAGGACGGTTCTATTTTTTATTTTACCAGAAATCAACAGTAATGACGATACCCCAGGTGTATGATGCGTTTATTACCGGAATACAAGAAACCGGTATTTTGGAATTCATTGCCGTCTTTGCAGGAATAGGCAGTGTATGGTTTAGCAGAAAAGAAAATATCTGGGTTTATCCCATTGGGTTAATCAATACAACCATTTATATCTACCTCAGCGTTAAGGGACATTTATACGGGGAAGCCAGCGTGAATTTGTATTATACAATTATGAGTATTTATGGCTGGATATTGTGGTCGAAGAAAAACAATCATACGAAGGAAAAAGTGTTGAAAATTCAATTCAGTTCGTCCAAAGAATGGGCAGAGCAGGTTTTCTTCTTTGGTTTGTTTTATGCTTTATTGTTTTTTTCCCTGCAACAACTTCAGGTTTCCTTTGCTCCGGAAGCCATCCCATGGGCAGATGCATTTGCCAGTGCAACTGCCTACACAGGTATGTGGTTAATGGCAAGGAAAAAAGTAGAGAGCTGGTATTGGTGGATAGCAACAAATATTGCTTCCATTCCGTTATACTTTATGAAAGGATATGTATTTACCAGTGTGCAATTTGTGGTATTACTGATTTTAGCGATTGCCGGTTTAATTAGCTGGCGGAAAAAAGCCGGTCATGCAGGAAATTAAAAAAATAGTCATCATAGGTCCGGAAAGTACGGGTAAGAGTACATTGAGCAAAGCGCTTGCTCAACATTACCAAACCTTATGGTGCCCTGAATATGCAAGAGAATACCTGCTGCAAAACGGAACCGATTATACCGCGGCTGATTTATTAACGATTGCAAAAGGGCAATTGAAACTGGAAGATGAATTCACCCGAAAAGTGCAGGAGGAAAATAAGCGATCTCTTTTGTTTGTTGATACAGATATGTATGTAATGAAGGTTTGGAGTGAATATGTTTTCGGAACCTGTGATTTTTTTATTCTGGATACCATTATTAAAAGAAAATACGACGGTTATTTACTTTGTAATATAGATCTGCCCTGGGTGAAAGATGAACTAAGAGAATATCCTGATGAAAAACCCAGACAGGAATTGTTTTCCATTTACAAAGACTTATTAATCAACCAGCCGGCACCCTGGGCTTTGATCAGCGGAACAAATACAGAAAGAACTGCTGCTGCAATAGAAGCAACCAATCAGTTTCTGCAATTATCGTAATAGTGCTTTAATGTCATCATCACCCTCAATATTATTCATCTGTTTAAGAATTTGAGGATAGCGCCAGGCAACCCTGCGGCTCATGGGTTTCACCAAGAATTTTTTCGGATTAGGCAATGAAGCAATAATCATAGCGGCTTCAGCCCTGGTTAATTGTGAAGCATCTTTTTTGAAATAATGCCTGGAAGCAGCCTGGATACCAAAAATACCCGGACCCATTTCAATCACATTCAGGTATACTTCAAGAATTCGTTCTTTGCCCCAGACCCATTCTATTAATACAGTGAAATACAGCTCTGGTATTTTGCGAATAAACTTGGTGATGGATCCTCCCTGCCATAAAAAAACATTCTTGGCTGTTTGTTGCGTAATGGTACTTGCCCCTCCACCCAAGGGTATTCTGGTTTTTTTATTTTTCTTTTTTGGCTTGATGCTCTTTTCAATGGCATCCCAGTCAAAACCACTATGATCTGGAAATACCTGGTCTTCACTGGCAATTGCTGCCAGCTTTACGGAATAATTGATTTGATTCCAGGAAATATAGTCTCGTTTGAGTCCATATCCGAATGCATTGGCTATTTGAGTCATGGTAACTGGCGGCATAACCCATCTGCAAAGAATGGTATAAATAAGGGAGCTCAAAAAAAGTATCCAAAGGATGCGTTTGGTTTTCTTCCAGATTTTTCTGACCACAAGCTTAATTTTCGAAAGAAAGATACAACCTATTTCAGCTTGTCTCCAAAATTAAGCACTCCCCATATCAGGGCAACGCCAAAGCCAATGAGGATAATCCCCGAAAGTTTATTGATGAAATGAAGATTCTTAGGTGTCAAACGTTGTCTTAATTTTCCTGCTAAGGCAACTTTGGCAATATCTGCGAGTAAAACAAAAACAAGACAGGTAATAAATACAATCCATTTATACTGAGTGGGATTAGGGGTTCCCGCAGCATCGCCTGTTATTGCTGCAGTCCAGGCAAACCAAAAAAGAAACACTGCAGGGTTCAGCATATTCATAAAATATCCTGATAAGAAAATTCCGGCCAGATCTCTTTTTCTGAATTTTTTTATTTCCACTTTATTGTCTTCGTCTACAATTACCTTCTTGAAGAAAAACGTGTAAATGCCTACGCCAATTAAAAAAATACTTCCTGCAATGGCAATGGTATTGCTATGAGACAAGGCCGTTGTAAAAAAGCTGGTAAATAAATTGCAAACCAGTACCAGGCTGATATCGCTTGCTGAAACGCCGGCAACAAAAGTATACCCCGCTTTGTGGCCGTTTGCAAGACTTTGTTTGATGATGGCAAAAATAACCGGGCCTACTGAAATACTCAGAATCAGTCCTAAAACCAGCCCCTTCATCAATGGTGCAATCATCTAAACCAATTAAAGTTGAATTACAAAAATAACTGATTGGGGCTATTTCAGCGGATAATTGTTGCGCTAATAATTTTATCCAGGCCCGGAAAGTTTTTATCAAGATAAGCGTTGCCCCATTTATAAACCGAATCCTGCAGCGGTAGAATTTGCTTTCTGTATTTCCCGTTTAGCTTAAACAAAACATCCATTCCCCTGATTACTTTTCCAAAGGGGGGATAACCGTGAACTCCTTCCCGCATGGTTGTATCCAACTTTGGATTGTCCTGCATATTCACAAATAGTTGTGTAGTTCTGGTATTTTTACCACTTCTTGCAAAAGCAACGATTGTTTTGAGATGTTTTTTTCTGACTGGTTCGTCCGGTAAGCGCTGCTGATCCCATTTATTGTCTTCCTTGGGTCGGCCGGCAATACCGAATTGAACCACATAGTCTTTTTCTACTCTGAAAATATAATTGTTGGTGTAAAACTGTTGCTTGACCAAAGTGTAAAAACGGTCTGCTGCCAGCGGCGCCCAGTTTCGGTATGCCTGAATAATAAAATTGCCCTGAGTGGTTCTAAACAAAACATTCAACGTATCCGGTGCTACAAAATCCTGGTGCCTAACCGATAGATTTGCCTTTGGCTTTTGTGCAAAAGATTGCTGAAAGAATACAGGATTCAAAAAGAAAAAAGTAACAAAAAGAGTTTTTAGCATTCGTTCTTCTTTTCTAAAAACAGATACCAATCCTGCAACATAGACCCCTTTAAAACCCTGGGAAATTTATGCTGCCCCCCAACTTTACCCTTACTAAGCATGAAATTTAAAAAGGCCTCTTCCTTCAGTACTGTTAATTTTATTTCCCTGAGCGCACTTTTTCTTTCAACTGCATAATCATCGTTCAATTCATTCAAACAGTCGTCTATAAAATTGCAAAGTGCGTTCTCCTCTACTTTGTCGTTGCAGGCAACAAACCAGTGATGGCCAAAGAAGTTGCCAGAGGGTACACCAGCTACTGTAAATTCAGGTATGCTGATATTGAATTTTTCAGATGCCATTTGCACGGCCTTATTCATATTGTCTACACTCAGGTGTTCTCCAACCAGGCTTAAGAAATGTTTGGTTCTGCCTGTAATGATAATTTCAGATCTTTCTTTATCTACAAATCGAACCGTGTCTCCTATCAGATACCTCCAGGTACCTGCAGTAGTGCTAATCAATAATGCATAATCCTTGCCTTCCTCTACTTCATGCAACATTAAAGCTTCCGGATTTTCAATCATTTCTCCATCTGCAGTAAAGTTTTTATCATCAAAGGGAACGAACTCATGGAAAATATGTTCGTTCGTTACCAGTCGCATCCCCTTGGCGTGCTGGCGATCCTGATAGGCTATAAAACCTTCACTAGCGAGATAAGTTTCTATATAAGTGATAGGCTTGCCCAGCATTTTCTCGAATCCTTTTTTGTACGGCTCAAAACTTACGCCACCATGTACAAAGAAGGCCAGATTGGGCCAGATTTCGTGAATATTATTCAATTTATACCGCTCAATAATTTGTTCTACACACATCTGAATCCAGGCAGGAACTCCAATTAAAAAACCAATATCCCATTGAGGCGCTTTATCAACAATCTCTGCAATTTTTTTATTCCAGTCTTTCTGCTTGGCAATTTTCTTTCCCGGTTTATAAAAGGGCTGAAACCAGAATGGTGCTTTCTTGGCGGTTATGCCACTCAGGTCTCCTGCAAAATATCCTGGTCCTTTTTGCAGTTCTGTACTGCCGCCCAATGTAAGCCAGCCTTTACCAATAGAAGCGAATGGAATGTTTTCGTAT
Organism: uncultured Sediminibacterium sp.; assembly: GCA_937907555.1. Taxonomy (GTDB): domain Bacteria; phylum Bacteroidota; class Bacteroidia; order Chitinophagales; family Chitinophagaceae; genus Sediminibacterium. The sequence continues at coordinate 17,770 of CALEST010000302.1, read as the reverse complement.
TTGCTCAGACTCAGCAATTGCTTTATCATCACCATTTTATTTCCCCTCAATAAATCATTCGTAATAGGAATGTATTTACTGGCAGATTCACTGGTGCCACTGCTGAGCGCATAGTATTTAATTTTGCCTGGCCAACAGATATCCGATTGCCCCTCAATGGTTTTATGCCACCATTCATTGTAAATTTTATTGTAATTGAAAGTAGGCACTATCTCCTGAAACTTTTTTCCTGGATGCTTACTCAATAAAATTTCATCGAAACGATATTGCTGTCCGAAAGAAGTAAACCTTGATTTTTTTAATAGCTTCTTTAAAACCCTTAACTGTTCTCTTCTGAGATTGTTTTCAGGAAGCCGAAGGGCTCTCAAAATGGCATTGGGGAGTTTGAGATCAAAGATTGGCATGCGTTCTTTAACAGTTGAGTTACGAAGCTAAACTAAATGAATTATATATAATATTTTGTGAAAAGGCTTATTTGTTCTTTTTCGTGCTGCGGGAAACAAATAGAATTGTTTGTATAAAAATCTTCAGTAACCAAACCCCTGATTTGCCTCCATACAAATGGGGATATTTATCCAGAAATATTTTCATAGATCCATAAAAATGATTCAGATAATCCGGATTTTGTTTTGAACTAGCTCCCTTAATATGCGTAATAACAGCCGTTCCCAGATAATGGTTTTCTTTGCCCTGCGCCATGACCCTAAGGCTCATGTCTATGTCTTCGCCATACATAAAAAAGGAATCATCAAATCCGCCGGCCTTTTTAGCAACTGAGGTTGGCATCATCATGAAAGCGCCAGCCAGCACGGGCACTTTGTGCACTTCCCCTGAATCCAGATGTCCCAGCGCATAGCTGTTAAAGAAGGCAGAACCCGGAAAACGTTCAGCCAATCCAGTCAATTTAAAAAACGATCCTTTAATGGTGGGTATTTCCCTTTTACTTTCCGGTAAAAAAGCCCCCTGGATATTTCTCATTTGAACTCCCAGTGCCCCCACTTCACTATTTGCCTGCAAATATTCAACCGATTGCTGCAAAACATCTGTAGAAAGAAGCGTGTCCGGATTCAGAAACAATACATAATCAGTATCAACCATTTGCAGCGCAAGATTGTTGGCTTTGGCAAATCCAATGTTTTGGGGTTCTGATAACCATTGAACTGCAGGATATTTTGTTGCAAGTAATGCCTGATCTTCCAGACTGTATTCATTATCTACCACAATTATATCAACCCTAAAGGAATGCCGGGACTGTTGAATGGATGCCAGGCAATGATCCAGGTGGTGATACACCCGATAATGAACGATGATTATGGTTAGTAGTGCAGACACAATATTATTTCAAAGATGCAGAATCTGGGTTACTTTTGCTTCATGCTTAAAGAAACCTTATTAAAAGCCACAGAAGCGGGCGCTGTTGAACTCAGAAGATTTTTTAATGGAAGTTTTGTAATCAGTAATAAAGAAGGCATCAATAATTTAGTTACAGAAGCAGATCATGCAGCCGAGAAAGCCATCATGGATGCTATTCAGTCTGCTTTTCCAGATCATTTTATTTTAAGTGAAGAGTCCGGAGAACTAAAGCAGGATTCTACCTATAAGTGGATTATTGACCCTATTGATGGAACCGTGAATTTTGCCAATGGTATACCCATTTGCTGTGTAAGCATAGGGGTAGAAAAAGAAGGAAAAATGATATTGGGCGCCGTATACAACCCCTTTATGAATGAGTTTTACTTTGCCGAAAAGGGTCAGGGGGCTTATTTGAACGACAAAAAAATACGGGTGGGCAATAAATCCACACTAATCAAAAGTTGTCTGGTTACAGGGTTTCCATATACTTATCTGGACGCCCCTAACGGACCCTTGCAGGTTTTTGAAAAATTAATCAGAAAAGGTGTTCCGGTAAGAAGACTGGGTAGTGCTGCCATTGATTTATGTTGGGTAGCTGCCGGCAGATTTGATGGATTTTATGAACATAAATTGCAGGCCTGGGACAGTGCTGCAGGATTTTTAATGGTAGAAGAAGCGGGCGGTAAAGTAACCGACTTTAAAGGCGATTATTATTCTCCTTATCAGCCACATATTATTGCTACCAATGGATTGATTCACGATGAACTGGTTGCAGTAGTAAACGGAGGTGCATTTTAAATTAACCCTATGGAACAAAGAACAGAAATTGCGAGTTTAGGTGAATTTGGATTGATTGAACACCTTACCAAAAATGCGGAAACCCAGAATGCATCCACTATTTTAGGAGTTGGGGATGATGCAGCCGTGATTGACCATTTTGGCAAGCAAACCGTTGTAACTACCGATTTGTTGCTGGAAGGCATTCATTTCGATTTAATGTATACCCCATTGAAGCACCTTGGATACAAAGCGGTGGTAGTAAATCTCAGTGATATTTATGCAATGAATGCTACCCCTACTCAGATAACCCTGAGTATTGGAATCAGCAATCGCTTCAGTCTGGAAGCATTGAATGAATTTTATGAGGGCGTATACTTTGCCTGTGAAAAATACGGCGTTGATTTAATTGGCGGAGATACTTCTTCTTCCCAGAAAGGATTCATTGTTTCGGTAACAGCCATTGGAGAAGTAGCTCCTGATAAATTCATCAAAAGAAGTACAGCTTCAAAGGGAGATTTAATTTGTGTGAGTGGCGATCTGGGTGGTGCCTATCTGGGTTTAACCCTGATGGAAAGAGAAAAGAAAATCTACCAGGAGAATCCCAATATTCAACCGGATCTGGAAGGAGAAAGCTATATAGTAGGAAAGTTATTAAAGCCGGAAGCCAGAAAAGACATTATTGAGTTTTTTGGAAAAAATGAAATTGTTCCAACCGCCATGATGGATGTAAGTGATGGTATCAGCAGTGAAGTATTGCATATCTGTAAACAGTCCGGATTAGGTGCACGTATATACGAAGAGAAGCTTCCTATTGACGATGCCAGCAGAAAAGCGGCATTCAAATTCGGATTGGACCCAACGGTTTGTGCCCTGAATGGAGGAGAAGACTATGAATTAATTTTTACCATACGTCAGGAAGACCACGATAAAATTGTACTCAACGAAGAAATCAGCGTGATTGGCTATATGACAGAAATTACTGAGGGAGTCAAGTTGCTGACCAAGGGAGGAAATACTTTTGATCTGAAAGCACAGGGCTGGAATGCATTCAATTCATAAGCATGAGGAAAGGGGCATGGATTGGATGGATATTTCTATTGTTGATGCGCGCAATTGTTCCAATGCAAACAGTTGTTGCCCAACAATCAATGGTATCCCTGCCCAAATTTGCAACTGCTGAACTGAAAGAAGATGCAGTACTCTTAAAAAAAATTCTGGAAGCCAATCATCCGAGTTTGTACTGGTTCACTTCCAAAGAAGCATTGGACAGCAGCTTTAACAAGCTACTGATTTCATTGAACGATTCACTCAACGAAATAGAATTCAAAAACAAGGTTGCAAACTGGGTTGCACAAATTAAATGCGGGCATACCAGCACTTTGTATTCCAACCATTTTTTGAAAAATCTAAGTAAATACCGCTATCCCAGATTTCCGCTACAAATAAAGTTTTGGGAAGACAGTGCAGTTGTATTAAGCAATGGATATACCAAGGATTCCCTCATCAAAAGGGGAACCATTATTGAACAAATCAATGGATTGCCCATATCCTGGTACAGAAGCCGTTTGTTTCAACAAATTTCCAATGACGGAAATGCAGTTAATCATTCCTATCAGGTAATCAGTAATGGTTTTCCGGATTTATATAAACAAGTGTTTGGTCTGGACAGTAGTTACCTAATTGGATATATTGACGCAAAAGGAAAAAGAGATACGGTAACATTGGGAAACTTTTCGCCAATTCCCAGAGACAGTATCAGCAAAAGACCTCCGCCATCCACATCAAGACCACAGATTTCAAAAAGACAAATGCGTCTCTTGAGCATTCGTTCATTATCCATTGATACCCTTACACATAGTGCTTATTTAAGACTTACCAGTTTTAGCAAAGGGGGACTCAAAAATTTTTTCAGAAAGAGTTTTAAAAAACTGAAGAAGGAAAATATTGAGCACTTAATCATCGATCTGAGAGAAAACGGTGGTGGAAAAATCAGCAACAGCATTGATCTTACCAGATACTTAACAGACAAACCATTTAAAGTAGCAGACTCTGTTGTTGCTACCAATCGAAAATTAAAATACGGAAGATATATTCAGCATAGCTGGATGTATTGGCTGGCCATGAACTTGGGAGCACGCAAAGCAGAAGACGGCAGTATTCATTACCGCAGATTTGAGCAACACTATTTTCAACCGAATACAAAAAACAAATTCAAGGGACAGGTTTACCTGGTGCAAGGTGGATATACATTTAGTGCTGCCACTCTGGTTGTAGGAGCATTGAAAGGTCAGGAGAATATTAAGGTAGTAGGTGAAGAATCAGGAGGTGGATATTATGGCAACTCGGCCATGCATATACCGAATATTACATTGCCCAATACAAAACTCCGGGTAAGACTACCGCTTTACAGAATGGTCATTAACAGCAATCGTCCCAAAGGGGGAGGGATTGTTCCGGACATAAAAATACCGCCATCCTCTTCTGCCATCCGTGAAGGATGGGATCCGAAAATGGCGGCTATTCTTCAAATGATCCAATCAAAAAACAATTAGTGTTTTTCTCCTGGTTTACATTTTTCTTTTATTTCATGAAATACATCGTGGGTAGCAGTAATCAAAGCGGTTAATTCCTTATCTGATTTTTTTGCTTTAACGGCTGCTTCTACTGCTGAGCATTTTGCAACCAGTTGTTTCAAAATGGGCTTGGCAACTTTGGCATCGTATCCGGCAGGCACTGCACCCGATTCCCATGCTTTTGCCTTAGCTACTAGTGTAGCAACATTTTCCTTTAAAGGTTTTAAATTACCTTCTTCGGCTGCATGAAAGGTTTTACCCATTACTCCGTGAAAATCTTCCATTTGTTTCCACGTGGCTTCCTGTGCATGCACACCAACCGTAAAGATGGCAGCCAATGCCAATACCAATAGTTTTTTCATTTTTATTCGTTTTTATTACCAGATAAAGGTAGTTATTCTGCTGCTTTAATACAGGACAATTGCGCATCAAGGGCAATCCAATCTGCTTTTTGGCCTGGCTTTAACATTCCGGAAATATTTTCTTTTAGAATCACCCTTGCAGGATAAAAAGAACACATTCTGATGGCTTCTCCCAATTCAATATTCGCATGCCAATGCAGTTTCTGCATGCAGGCAAGCATCGTTAATGCAGAACCACTTAAAATACCATTGGCTTCGTATTTGTCTCCATTCAACTGATGCGGATAAGGACCCGTATGGGTTTCCGTTACCGCATCGGTGATAGCAAATAATCTTTCGCCCAATTGTTTTTTGGCAATTTCTATGGCTTCAAAATCTACATGGTAACCATCGGGCACAATACTGCAGTTGACCATGGGGTGATTAAAAATGGCTCCCACCATGCCAGGGGCGCGGTGTTGCAAAGGACTCATAGCATTGTACAAATGAGTCGCAGTTCTAATCCCCTGGTTAAAAGCTTTGGTAGCCGTTTGATAATCGGCATTGCTATGTCCTGCAGAAACAACAATGCCCCTGGATTGTATAAAGTCAACCAAATCGGAACTCACTATTTCCGGAGCCAGGGTAATCATGGTGATTACGTCCTTGCCATATTCCAGCAGAGAAGCAACCTGTTCTTTATTGGGTTGATAAATATATTCACTTAAGTGTGCTCCTCTTTTTTCCGGATTGATCCAGGGACCTTCTACATGCAAGCCTATACAACGATTTCCGGGTTGCTCTTGAAATTTCCTGACCGCATCAATACAGGCATGAATCACTTCATGGCTATTCGTGGCTACCGTAGGTTGAAACCAGGCGGCTCCCCCTTTAATGCAATATTCCTGTAGCAATGTCAATGCTTCTTCTGTTGGAAAAACACTTAACAATTGACCACCGGCACCATAAATCTGCAAATCAATCAATGCGGGAATAATATAGGGATATACCTGTTCTGGCTTTTCATTTAGAGAAACAATCGGTACAATGGATTGCACCTGATCCTCTTCCAGGATCATTGCATGATTCATTAGCCAATCGGTACCGGTAAATAATTTTTCAGCTGCTACAATTCGTTTCATTAATCGGTTTTGATTTATCTGTGCCCGTTTATATTTTTAAAGATCGTTTTAAAAATTTCGGCCACTCATTATGGTTGATAAATAGAGAATGCATCTGCATCTTTCCAAAATGGAAATCGCGTTCTGCAGTCCTGTAAATGTTCGGGGTTCAATGTATGGGTAGTAATGGATTCCTCTTGCGCACTATGATAAAGTACCTGCCCCAGTGGATCCACAATCATCGAGTCTCCGCTATGGTTGATTCCATTGGCATCTTCACCTACCCTGTTAACCCCAATAACATAACACTGATTTTCAATAGCTCTTGCCGTTAGCAGCGTTTTCCAGGCATGGTTTCTTCTCTCCGGCCAATTGGCCACATACACGAGCAAATCATATTCAGGTGCATCCGTAATTTGCTGTCTTGCCCAAACAGGAAAGCGTAGATCATAGCAAATCTGCAGATTGATTTTCCATCCGTTCACAGAAGCAATGAATCTTTTATTTCCGGAAGCATAAAACCGGTCTTCTCCGGCAAAAGCAAACAAATGTCTTTTATCGTAATGCGCAACCACACCATTGGGCAATACCCACAGAAGCCGGTTGAAAAACTTTTCCTCTTCCTGTATGATAACGGAACCAGTCAGAATTATTTTCTGTTTGGCTGCCGTTTCCTTCATCCACTGAACCGTAGGTCCATCCATGGTTTCAGCCAGTTGAGCCGGGTTCATACTAAACCCTGTGCTGAACATTTCAGGCAGTATCACCAACTGACCCTGCGCAGTCTGATGCTGTATTTTTTCAGAAAACTGCTTCAGGTTCGCTTCTTTATTTTCCCAGTATAAATTGCTTTGAATAAGGGTAACAGATAAAGGATGCATAAGGCTGTTTTGAAACAGCAAGTTAATGGATTCGATACTGTAATTGCAGTCCCAGATAGCGATGTTTTTTCAACTGCTCCAGGGTTTCTCTGGATTGATGTACCAGTTCCAGCTGAGCTGCCCACCTGCCAGCACTGTACGCCAATCCAATCGTATGTTGAAATACCCAGCGTTGCGGAGTCCGCCTGACTGAGGAATCAGCGGCAGTTTTGCTCCCCCCAGAAATAGTGGCATTGTAACCCTGCCAGGTTATTCTGGGATACCAGTAGATATAGAACTCTTTTTTGTTTTTGCTTCCGCCCTCTGAAGCGGCATTCCATAGCTGACTCTGCTGAGCCGGATTAAGTAAACCATACACCCATTTGGTACCCAATGATGCATTCACAAAGCCAGTGCCCAATTGTGCTTCGGAAATAAAAATGCCCTTAAACTGTTGGGTGTTGACCATATGATATGCATACATAGCACCTGCATTCAGGACCAGCTGATTATTGAGCTGATACTTCCATCCCCTAAATTGGGCATAATTTAACCAGCGATGATAGGTATTTTGCAAGCCCTCTCCGCCGGATGCCGGGCCAATGATACCAAGGGTTCCCGACCATTGAAACACCGTGTTTTCTCCTGAAAATCGGGTCTGGCTGTATTGAGCAAAACTGTAGCCGGCATAGGGTCGGTCAATATCTGCTGGGGTTCTGGTATTTCTAAAAAGCGGCGTAAAGATTTTTTGACCCAGCATCAACTGGTGAATGCGTTTGGATGCCGATTGCCCTGGTTTTGCAAAACTATAATGAAAAAAAAGTCCGTTGGTATAATAAGCATCTTCCTTTTTTAACAGAAAGGCATCGTTTTCTGTTGTCAGGCCTATTGACTGCGCTTGTACTGTGCCCAACGAAGTGCAAAGAATCCAAATCCATCCGATAATTTTATATTTTTTCATGGGGTAGATCGGATTAGCTGAATAATGGATTGAACCAATGCCGGTTCAAAGCCTCTTTGCTGCAAAAAAGCCTTGGTCTTAACTGTTCGGTGGATATATTGGTCGTTTTTTAAACTATTCCATTTTGCAGTTACCAGTTTTTCTGCCAGAGCCCGGTAATCCTCATCAGGGATTTCGTTCATGGCTTTTCTGATATTGTATTCACTGACTCTTTTTTGCTTCAGGGCATAGGCTATTTTTACTTTTCCCCACTGCTTTTGCCTGAAATGGCCGCCCACAAAAGCTTTGGCGAAACGCTCCTCGTTCAGATAGTCCTCTTCTATTAAACGGGAAAGCAGTTGTTCCACCGTTGCTTTATTCAGCTTCAGACTATACAGCTTTTCTTTCACTTCCTGATGGCATCGATCCTGGTAGCCACAGTAATGCTTCAGCTTCATATAGGCTTTCTCAATGGTACTATTGGGGTCGGTTGAAAACAACTGTTAGTATTTTTAGGTAAAGTAATTATATTTGTTTCAGGACCCCAAATATCCCCCCGTAAAACTGAAGTCCTGTACGAAATGGCTGTAATACAATACAATGTTTGTTTGATAGACGACGATAAAATCTATCAATTTACTTCACGAAAAATTCTCGAGTCCACCGGACTGGCCAGGAATATATTGTCGTTTTACAACGGGAGTGAAGCCATTGGATTCTTTAAGGAGAAAGTAGAGAGCGGTCAGCAGGAATTACCTGATGTGATTTTCCTCGATATCAATATGCCCATCATGAACGGGTGGCAGTTTTTAGACGAATACCACAAATTGATGGAGCGTTTTAAAAAACCCATCTACATCTATATGGTGAGCTCTTCGGTAGACGACTGCGATATTCAGAAATCCAAGGAATACAGCGGGGTTACCGACTATATTGTCAAGCCCATTAACAAGATCAAATACCAGGAGCTGATAGACCGGCTCAACTTCTACAATGGCTGATATTTTGGGTGTAAATTGCTTGTGAAATATCGTCCCTTTACAGTAAGTTTGTCCAGATTAAAACGTTCATATGAAATTTATCGTTTCTTCCTCTTCCCTGTTAAAGCATTTGCAGCAGATCAGTGGTGTAATTAATGCCAATACCGTACTTCCCATTCTAGAAGATTTCTTATTTGAAATAGAAGATAAAAAATTAAATGTAGTAGCTACCGATTTAGAAACGGTAATGCGCGTGCAAATGGATGTGGAGAGCAAGGCCAATGGCCGTGTTTGTATTCCTGCAAAAATTTTGATGGACTCATTAAAAAATATTGCAGACCAGCCGCTTACTTTCACCATTGACAAAAACTTTGCTGTTGAAATTACCAGCGACAATGGTAAGTACAAGGTAATGGGAGAGAACCCCGATAATTTTCCAAAGGAACCATCAGCAGATGATACCACCAGCTTCACTATGCATAGCGGTGCATTGCTGACGGCTATCAATAAAACATTGTTTGCGGTAAGCAACGATGATTTAAGACCTGCGATGACGGGAGTATTTTTTGAGTTGAGCAAGGACGGCGTTCAGTTTGTAGCAACAGATGCACACAGACTGGTACGTTACAAGCGCACCGATACCCATGCTACCAAGACCGATTCATTTATTGTGCCTAAGAAGCCATTGAACTTGTTGAAGAATGCTTTACCTGATAATGAAGATGAACTAACCATCAGCTACAACAGCAATCACTTGTTTGTGAAGCATGGTTCTACGCATATGATTTGTCGTTTGATTGATGCGCGTTTCCCCGATTACAAAGTGGTGATTCCTGCAGACAATCCTTATAAGTTAATTGTAAACAAATCCTCTTTCCAGAATGCATTGCGTCGCGTGAATGTATTCTCTAACAAGAGTACCAATCAGGTAGCTTTGAATATTACCGGTGCAGAATTACAGATGGCTGCACAAGACGTTGACTTCAGCTTTGAAGGTAACGAGCGCATGAGCTGTCAGTACGATGGAGAAGATTTACAAATTGCTTTCAATGCACGTTTCTTAATTGAAATGCTAAACGCTGCAGATACCGACGATGTTAAAATGGAATTGTCTACGCCAACCAAAGCTGGTTTAATTAAACCAACCGAGCAGGCTGAAGGCGAAGATCTTCTGATGCTGGTGATGCCGTTGATGTTGAATAATTAATTGTACCGGCCATGATAGAATCCATTATTGACTATTTCAATACCATTCCCAGTTTACACAGAGCGCTGATTTTAGCTGGAGGTATTTTGTTTTTCTGGATTGTTGAGGGGATTGTACCATTGGCCAGGTTCAAATACAATAAATACCGTCACGCAGGCATTAACCTGTTTTTCACCGCTACTACCATTATCATCAACTTTGCCTTTGCATTGGTGATTGTTAAAGCCAGTGAGTGGGCTATCGCAAACCAATTTGGTTTATTGCAATTGACCACCCTTCCTGCCTGGGTAATGTTGATTGGCGGGTTGTTATTGCTTGATTTGGTTGGCGCTTATTTTATTCATTTCATTGAACACAAAATAAAATGGATGTGGAAGTTTCATATGGTGCATCATGCAGATACCCATGTAGATACTACCACCGCCAACAGACACCACCCCGGTGAAAGTGTTTTCAGAGCTGTATTCACAACCATTGGTGTAATTATCTGCGGAGCACCCATGTGGCTGGTAATGTTATACCAAAGTTTAAGTGCAGTTTTATCTCAGTTCAATCACGCGAATATGCGCTTGCCCCTTTGGTTAGACAATGCCATTAGCTGGATTATTATTTCTCCGAATATGCACAAAGTGCATCATCACTATAAACAACCACAAACAGATAGTAACTACGGTAATATCTTTTCTATCTGGGACCGTTTGTTCGGAACCTATAATTACACCCCAGTAGATTCTTTACGGTATGGATTGGATGTATTAGATGACAGTACGGATGAACAACTCAACTATCAGCTAAAAATTCCTTTCGACAACTCAATAAAAACCCAGTATTAGTTTTTCCGAATCATTTTTTTCTACTTCAGCCCGAGGTAGTGCATCTTTGTACAAAGTTTCTATATGAAGATCGTTGCAATGATTCCTGCGCGTTATGCGGCTACCCGTTTTCCTGCAAAGCTGATGCAGCAACTGGGAAACAAGTCCGTCATTCGTCATACCTATGACAATACAATGGCAACGGGATTGTTCAGCGATGTGGTAGTAGTAACCGACAGTGATATCATCTTCAATGAAATTACCAGCCATGACGGTAAGGCGGTGATGAGCAAAAAAAATCACGAGAGTGGGAGCGACCGAATTGCAGAAGCCGCAGCGGACATGGACGTAGACATTATTGTAAATGTACAGGGAGACGAGCCCTTTGTGCAGAAAGATCCGCTGGAAAAATTACTGGCGGTTTTTGCCGATGAAAAAGTACAGGTAGCTTCTTTAATGCAGGAACTAAAAGATGCCGCATCCATTGAAGATCCCAATTATGTAAAAGTGGCTGTAGATAGAAATAAGAATTCACTGTTCTTTTCCCGCAGTGTTATTCCTTATCCCAGAGACAAAAGCGTTTCCATCCCTTACTACGAACATATTGGTGTATATGCTTTCAGAAAACAGGCATTGCTCAATTTCACTAACTGGCCAATGACACCATTGGAAGCTGCTGAAAAAATTGAATGTCTGCGTTACCTGGAATATGGGGTTCCGTTAAAAATGGTATTGACCCAATACATGGGTGTAGAAATAGATACGCCCGAAGATTTAATTAAAGCAGCTAAGCTTTTATAATCTCTCGTACAGTGCTCTGAGTTTTTCGCGGGTCATGATTTTTTCCCAATCCTTGCCCAAAGCATTCTCCCACAAGGGCTTCATGCCCAGGGATACATTCATCATGGTTTCGAATTGCTCATCAGTTAAACCCTTGCAGATACCTTGTGGAATTTCAATATTGTTTTTCTCTACCATTAATTTGAATTCCTTCACACCAGCTGGATAGTATTCTTCCAAATGATTCATCACGATGCAATTGCCAATGCCGTGCTTGGTGCCGAGTAAATAACTCAAACCATAACTTACTGCATGCGCTACACCCACCTGTGAATAGGCAATGCTCATTCCACCTGCATAGGAAGCCATCATCAATTGATCATCCGATTCATCGTCCCAGTGATTCTTCTCTACAAATACTTTCTGGCAAAGCTGTAGTGCTTTTTCACCATAGCTTTTGCTGAACTCATTTAAGTAAGTGCCTTCTAAACTTTCAATGCAGTGGATATAACAATCCATACCTGTATAAAACCGCTGATTCACCGGAGCGTCCTTTGTTAATTCAGGATCCAGCACTATCTGATCGAAAGGTGTAAAATCAGAATTCATGCCCAGTTTGCGCGTTGGTCCTGTTAACACCGTGGTTCTGCTCACTTCTGCACCCGTTCCGCTTAAGGTTGGAATTCCTACTTTGTATACCCCTGGCACCTGCACCAGATCCCAGCCCTGATAGTCCGCAGAAGAGCCTGGATTGGTCATCATTAAAGAAACCGCTTTGGCCAGATCCATGGTAGATCCACCCCCAATACCAATTACTCCACTGATGGTACCGAACTCTTCTCTTAAAGAACGGGCCAGTGCATCCACTTGTGTGGTCTTGGGTTCATAGGTTACGTCTGCTAATATAATTTTATCTTTTCCTCTTAAAGGAATTCTGTTTAGTAAAGCTTTGTCTTCAAAATAATGGTCCACCAAAAACACCATGGGCGCATCTCCCTTTCTGTGCGGCGTTAAAATTTCATCTAACTGATTAAAACTACCGCGGCCAAAAACCACATAACTGACCATTTTAAAATTCCTGAAACTCATAGTATAATTTTACTGTGCAAAGATCGTGTTTATTTCCAGATAGATCTCATGGGCCAGAACCAGATATTTTCGAAGACAGAAACATTTCCATCGCTGAAAAATTCTATGCCAGTATCATTTTCTTCAGGAAATATTTGAGAAGTGAAAACCAGTTCGCCATCATTGGCATATACTTCTACAATACTCTTATCAAAAAAGATATGCAGTTTTACTTTATCGTTCTGTTGTTTTAAATAAGCATTCTTCTTGGCAAAATACGGATACTGTCTGCTGAAGCCGGATGGCGTATTGGTTCTGTCTATAAAGAGTTGTTCTAAAGTGGCATCGTAACCAATGACAAAACTGCGGTTGCCTCCTACGGCAATTTTAATTCCACTAATGCTGGTAATAGCCGGCTTTAAATCTACTTCCATTTCAAAACAATTGCTGCGGAAAGGAAGGGTATAGCCATTCTTCACTGCAATCGGACCATTAACTACCTGACCCGTAGAACGCATGGCGCGTAAGGCTTTGATGGGTTCCTGCACCAGCACCCATTCCGATCCCATTTTTTTTACTGCCAGTTTTCTGGGAATAGACATGGCTCCCTTCCAGGGATTGGTGGGAATTTCGTTGGCATAATTCCAGTTGTTTACCCATCCCACAGAAACCGGAATTTTATCAGGCGTATTTTTATACGTGATGGCTGCATAATAATCGCTGCCATAATCGGGACGGACTACTTTATTGGAAGGATTTTCGTTGTAGAATTTATAGCCATCAAATTCACCCACATAATATTGCATGCTGGAGTTTTGTGAAATCAGCAACACCCATTTCTTTTTGTCGGGTTCTCCAACCACCGGAACCTGAATTAAATCAGGACATTCCCAAACGCCGGATGTATCTCCAATAGGACCAAAGTCGCTTTGAAAAGTCCATTGTTTCAAACTGAAAGAACTGTAAAATGAAATCATTTTTTCATTGGGCATGGCTACAGCCATGATCCACTGTTTTGATTTTTCGTGCCAGAACACATTGGGGTCTCTGAAATCAGTCATGTTTAAATCGAGAACCGGATTACCGGCATACCTGCTCCAGGATCTTCCATTGTCAATACTGTAGGCCAGGTGTTGGGATTGATTGAGACTGTCGTGTGCCGTAAACACTGCCACCAATGGAGGAGTCTCTTTATTATTGCTTAGTGCACTGGTATTTTTTGCATCGTAAACAACCGAACCGGAAAAAGCCATTTTACCACCCTCTACTCTAAGGGCCAATGGAAGTGGCGTCCACTTTACCAGGTCTTTGCTCACTGCATGTCCCCAGCTCATAAAACCCCAATTGTTTCCAAAAGGATTGTGCTGATAAAACAAATGGTATTCTCCATTGTGATAGATTAATCCATTCGGATCATTGATCCAGTTTTTCTGAGAAGAAAAATGGTACTGGGGCCTGAAGCGTTCTGCATAATAGGGCGTTTGAGCCTGCATTACAAAAGGTATAATTGTGAGGAGTAAGAGTACCAATTTTTTCATGAATCAAAAATATGCTTGCTTAAATTTAATGAATTCTGTGGACGATGAATTATTTCATGTCTTCCAGCTTTTTTTGCAGATTAAACATTTCGTCTCTTAGTCTTGCCGCTTCAATAAAGTCTAAATCGCGGGCCGCTTTTTCCATTTCCTTTTTCACTTTTTTAATGGCATTCTCCACCTGTGGAATGGTACTAAATGTTTCCTGCTCTTCTGCTGCATGCACCACCAGTGGTCCATCGGCCTGCACGGCATATGGATTGGATGGATCATAGCCTTTGATATCCAGCACAGAAGTCTGGGCAAACACTTGTTCCTTGCTTTTGGTTACGGTAGTTGGAATGATGTTGTGTTCCTGGTTATACGCAATCTGTTTGGCCCTTCTTCGGTTGGTTTCGTCAATGGTCCGTTGCATGCTCTCGGTCATTTTATCGGCATAAAAAATAACCAGACCATTTACGTTTCTCGCAGCACGACCCGCTGTTTGCGTTAATGAGCGTTCGTTGCGCAAAAACCCTTCTTTGTCTGCGTCTAAAATAGCCACCAGCGACACTTCCGGCAGGTCCAATCCCTCCCTTAATAAATTCACACCCACCAATACATCAATTACGCCCAAACGCAGATCCCGTAAGATTTCTACGCGTTCCAACGTGTCTACATCCGAGTGTATGTATTTAGATTTGATATTGATTCTACCGAGGTATTTATCCATCTCCTCTGCCATTCTTTTGGTAAGGGTGGTTACCAGCACACGGTCTCCTTTTTTAACACGATCATCGATGGCATCTAGTAAATCATCAATCTGATTGGTACTGGGTCTGATTTCAATGGGGGGATCCAATAAGCCGGTTGGGCGTACCACCTGCTCTACCACAACACCACCTGTTTTTTCCAGCTCATATTCACCAGGGGTTGCACTTACAAAAATCGTTTGACCCGTCATACGCTCAAACTCGTGAAAGTTCAATGGACGGTTGTCCATGGCACTGGGCAAGCGGAAACCATAATCCACGAGTACCAGTTTACGGCTTCTGTCTCCACCATACATGCCTGCTACCTGCGGAATGGTCTGATGACTTTCATCAATCACACATAAAAAATCCTTTGGAAAATAATCGAGCAAGCAGAAGGGACGGGTGCCTGGTTTTCTTCTGTCGAAAAAACGGGAATAGTTTTCAATCCCATTGCAATAGCCCAGCTCTCTGATCATTTCCAAATCATATTCCACCCTTTCTTTTAATCGGGAAGCTTCAATAAACTTGCCCACCGATTTAAAATATTCCACCTGCAGCATCATTTCGTCCTGTATCTCATGCATTACCTGTGTAATCATGTCTTTGGGCGCCAGATAAAGGTTTGCGGGGAATATGGCAGCTGCATCCATAAGCCCTATCCGCTTATTGGTAGCCGTATCAATGCTTTCTATTTCTTCTATTTCGTCTCCGAAAAAAGTAATGCGATACCCAAAATCCACATAAGGCAGATTAATGTCTACCGTGTCTCCTTTTACTCTGAAAGTTCCCCGGGTAAAATCGCCTTGTGAACGATTGTACAAAGAGTTAACCAGCGAATGTAAAAATCCCTGTCTCGATAAAACCTGTCCTTTCTGAATTCGGATAATCCCATTTTCGTATTCCGTAGGGTTTCCCATACCATAGATGCAGCTCACGCTGGCCACTACAATAATATCTCTTCTACCGCTTAACAATTGGGTAGTTGCCTGAAGCCTTAGCTTGTCTAACTCTTCGTTGATGCTCAGATCCTTTTCAATATAGGTTCCGGTTACCGGCATATAGGCTTCCGGCTGATAATAGTCGTAGTAACTAACAAAATACCCAACGGCATTCTCAGGAAAAAACTGTTTGAACTCGCCGTATAACTGGGCAACCAGTGTCTTGTTATGGGTTAATACCAGGGTAGGGCGCTGCACCTGTTGAATCAGGTTGGCAATGGTAAAGGTCTTACCGCTTCCCGTAACTCCCAGCAAAGTCTGGTATTGTTCGCCTTCGTTTACGCCACGAACCAGGGCTTCAATGGCTTTGGGCTGATCTCCTGCTGGCTGATAATGCGTGTGTAACTGAAATGGCATGGCTTAATTATGGGGCAAATTTAACCGTAAATAGGGCAAAAAGGAGAGAATGCAGCTTTTTAACAAGGCATTGAAAAAACTTAATATTAATTAATTGTTACCTTTTTGTAACTTTAAAAGAATCCACTATCGTTGAAAAAGGGTGTTTGGACCATATTAATCATTGGGGTCTGTCTTTGGGGACAACCTGCTCTGGCTCAGCAACAAGATAATTTTGTTGAGTCGTCTTATGTGGATTTCTATGGGGATACCGTGCATACCCCCGATATACATCAATTACAGGTTTCATTAGGGGCTCCAATCAGCCATTCGGTGATTGAAAATTTTTATTCCGCCCTGAATCAACTGCCTTTTCAACAGCTGGTAAACAATCTGCAGGCTTATAAAAACGAAAAGCAACTGGATGACTGGTTATTTTATCAGTTGATCAGAACCACTGCAGAAGCCATCAGTCCTAAAAAAGACAATTATCATCGTTACACTTTGTACAAATGGTTTTTGCTGAACCAGACGGGGTATGATGCCATTACCAGATTGAGAAAAGATACCTTGCTGATGTACATTCAGTCTGGCGAAAATGTGTATGATATACCCTCAATGGTTTTAAATGGCACCCAATACATTTGTCTGAATTATCACGATTATGGTAGCAATATCGATTTTAATGCGGGCAGCTTTCAAAATATAGAATTAACCAGAAGAACTGGTTTAGCAAAAGCCTTCTCTTATAAAATTAACCGGATGCCCGATTTTAATCCGGGACTATATGAAATTAAGCCGCTTCAATTTGCTTATGGGCAAAGGAATTATGAGTTTAAAGTAAAAGTGAACAAGTCTATCAACAAACTATTCAACAACTATCCTTCCATTGAATATGCCATGCAGTTTACAGCACCATTAAGTAACACCACTTATCAGTCATTGATTCCTGCATTAAAAGAAGTAGTGGGGAAAATGGATCAGAAAAAAGGAGTTGACTACTTGATGCACTTAACCCGGTCTTCCTTTGCTTTTGAAAACGATGCCGCCATTTACGGAAAGGACATGCGTTTCTCACCAGAGCAAACATTGTATTCGGCGTACAGTGATTGCGAAGACAGAGCCGCTTTTTTCTTTTACCTGATAAAGGAAATTTACAATCTTCCAATGATTGTGCTTTCCTATCCTCAACACGTAACTGTTGCTGTTCAGTTTGATGCGCCTCAAAGCAATCCCATCATGTACAAGGGAAACCCATATTGGGTTTGTGAACCCACGCCGCAATGGAAAGATTTAAAAATTGGTCAGGGCATTCCTTCTTTGAAAAAACAGGCTTTTGAAGTGGTATATGA
>CALEST010000301.1 GCA_937907555.1 uncultured Sediminibacterium sp. | reverse complement strand
TTTTTGCGCATGTGCAGCTGATATGCCAAAGCTGAACAGGAAACCATAGAACCACAATCGATTCATAGTTTCTTGTTTTAGATGATGATACAATCAATACTTGTTCATTGTCATCATCCAATCGGGTGGTGGTGTTGATACAGCAAGAAACATGATGGGTAATACTGATTGAAGCTGTGTTGGTCTTTTTCTGGATAGTTGCTGTAGTACTTCGTTCTTCCAATCGGTCCTGTCATCGATGAATAAGAGCTGCTGCAAAAAATGCGTTAGTTGTCCGCTTCTTTTTTGTGTTTGTTGATTTGTTTGCTGATGGAACTGTTTTTCCAGTGCTTCTTCTGTGTTGTCGTAAATACCAGTTAATAATACAGTTCCATGATCTGTAGCATGGTAGCTGAATACATCAAAATAATGTCCTTGATAGCGAATCTCCTTATTCGGTTTTACCCAATCCAGCGCATCTGCAGGTAATTCAATTTGAATGGCTGCAGCATGTTCCAATTGCTCCCATTGTTGGTGTTTGTATTGCCACTGCATGAATAGGAATAGCGCAGACATCATTGCTGGTATGGCTGCAATGACGAGGATAGAATAGCGAGCTATTTGTTGAATACGCGGCAATTATTTCTTTGGCTTAATCAAACTGTCAATGGGGTAATGCGCTTTCATGGTATCACGAAAAGCAATACTCCAGTTAATCAGGGTATTCTTTTCTGCTTCAGTGAGCTTGGCATCACTATGTATCAAGGTATAGGATGTCATCGGCATTTCGCCCTCTTTTACTTGTTCTTCTATTTCTTCCATCTTGTGAAACTGACGGCGCAGGTTATAGCTGGTATATACATCAAAATTCAAATGCTTTTTGCCATCTTGTACATGATCATTCAGCCACCATGCAACAGGTTGGATATTGTTGTACCATGGATATACAGTGTTATTGCTATGACAATCATAGCAGGCTTTTTTTAAGATGGCATCTACATCAGCAGGAACGGGTTGTACTTTGCTAATATGTTGCTCTGATGGTGAGGCCGCTATGTTTTTCTCTGGACGAATGAATTGGATGGCCGCCAAAACAATCAATAAGGCAATGCCGATTTTTTTTAGAATGGGTTTCATGTTGTTTCAGTTTGGGTGGTAACAATATCTTGTACAGAACATTGGTGATGTTGCACATGGTATGCTGTAAAATACAGCATTTCGCGCAGCGTTAGTTTGCCCAAAAGCGGATGTGGCAGAATATAATTATCTAAGGCTGTTTCCGACTTATTAGTACTCAATCTGCTTAGCTGCAAAACAGTTCTTTTCAATGCAGTAACTAGGCTATTTCTGTTTTGAATGGGTACAGGGCTTTTTACTTCAAATCTGCCGCTGGCTTTGCCACCTTTTTGCAGTGCTGCATGGTATTTGGCGACCAGTTCTTCGTAACTACGTGATGGTCTGTTGGCTTTACCAAATACGAGTCGCAAGATAAAACCGGGCAAACTAAAGGCCAGGCTCACTGGCGACACACTTCTGAGAATATGTTCCAACTGCTGACCCGGTGTCCATTTGCCTGCAACCTGTTTTTCAAAATCAGCTGCAGACAAGCCTTCCATCAGTTCAATAAAAGTCTGGTGTTTGGTTTCCAATAATGCTATCAATTCGGTTTTGTTCATGCAGTCAAGATTGAGCCAGTCATTTCTTTAGGAATAGGCAGATCCATCATGTGCAAAATGGTAGGCGCCATATCACCTAGTTTACCGGGTTTCACTGTGCCTTTCCATGTTTGATCAATCACAAAGAATGGAACGAGATTCAAGGTATGTGCTGTATTGGGTGAACCATCTTCATTGATCATGAAATCTGCATTGCCATGATCTGCAGTTAAGAAAATGGTATAGCCATGTTGCAATGCCGCAGTTACTACGCGTTGTACACAAGCATCTACTGTTTCTACAGCTTTGATGGCTGCACTGAATACGCCAGTATGGCCAACCATATCAGCGTTAGCATAATTCAAGCAAATAAAATCAGCTGTTTCGTTTTCTATCTCAGGGATGAGTTGATCGGTAATGCCAACTGCACTCATCTCAGGTTGTAAATCATAGGTAGCTACTTTGGGTGAAGGCACCATG
>CALEST010000300.1 GCA_937907555.1 uncultured Sediminibacterium sp. | reverse complement strand
GTATCCCGGTAATGCTCAAATTGGGCATGACGGTGAGATAGGAGGATGGCCCAAAAATACAGACAATGATAAAAAAATCTCATTCTATGAACAAAACGACTTTGGGGGACCAAAATCTTATCATGTATTGGGACAGTATTCTCATTTCGCGGGTGCATACTGGCATGACTATGATTTTGGAATGATACGTTTTGGGGCACGAGATGGGAAAGCAGGTAAAAAGCTTTGGATTTGGGGTTTGTCAGAGCAGGGTATGATTTGGGAAGATATATTAACAGATAGCGATGGTCAATATTGGGAGTTGCAATCCGGGAGACAATTTAACCAAAACAGTGAGAAAAGCGATTTAACGCCTTTTAAACATACCAGCTTTGCTCCTTATGGTACAGATACCTGGGAAGAGTACTGGTATCCATTTTTAAATACAAACGGAGCTGTGGAAGCAAATGAGTATGGGGCACTGAACCTGAAATACGAAAACGGATGGCTGAAAATGTACTTTTCTGCAATTCAGTCAATTAATGACTCATTTAGGTTAAAAAATGGTGATCAAACTATTTATAGCAGACTTGTAAAACTGTTACCCATGCAAGTTTTTATAGACTCAATTAAAATAAAAGACACTTTTCAAACCTGGAAAGCTATATTGGGGGACTATAAACTGGTTTATTCTTTTGACCCCCAATCTAATATTCTAAATCGCCCTCTTCAGTCTCCTACAGATTTCGATTGGGAAAGTGCTTATGGATTATACCTTAGAGGGAAGAATTTAATGGACCAAAAAAAGTTTTCTTCTGCAGAAGAATTTTTAACCGCATCTCTGTTAAAAGATCCCAATTTTTTCCCTTCAATAGTTTCAATGTCTCAGATTATGTATAGAAATATGCGTTACACTGAGGCGTTGAATTATGCAAAAAAAGCACTTAGTATTGACGCTCATGCAGGTGATGCCAATTACTTCTATGGAATAATTAACAAACAGCTGGGAAATATTTCAGATGCCATGGATGGATTTGATCTCGCATCATTAACCAGTGAATTTAGAAGTGCGGCTTACACAGAGTTGGCAGGTATTTACCTGAAAGAAAAACGCTTTGAAAAGGCAGTAATATACTCCCAAAAAGCAACAGATTTCAACAGGTTTAACATTGCGGCTCTGCAAATGGAGGCAATAGCATTTCGAATGCAAATGGAGTCAGAAAAAGCTAATGTGGTACTAAATACTATTTCGGATTACGACAAACTAAGCCATTTTGTAAATTTCGAAAGGTATATGTGGAGCAATAAAGTTGTTGATAAACAAATATTTACCGATATGATTCGGGGTGAAATGCCAGAGGAAATTTTCACCGAACTGGGTGTTTTCTATCATAATGTGGGGTGCGTTGAAGAGGCGAAAATATTATTTGCTATGGCACCGTCTTCAACTGAAGCGCATTATTGGATGGCTTATTTAGAAAATAAGCCAGTTGATTTTGCAAATATAAAAACAACTTACTCCTTTCCATTTCGTTCCGAAACAGCTGAAATAATGGAAAAGTTGATCAAAACCGAGAGCAACTGGAAGTTGAAATATCACCTCGCTCTTATCTATGCGAATAGAAATAGGTTAATTGAATCCAATAAATTGCTAATTGATTGCATGAAAGAGCCTGATGATGCTTCATTTTATGCTTTACGGGCCAATATGAAAAGCATTAATGATGGTTCAAGGGAAGAAGATTTAAAAAAAGCATTGGAACTGGGTAAGATTTGGCGTTTCCGTGCATTACTTGGAACCTGGTATCTGGAAAAATCAGAACCAGAAAAAGCAGTTTCGCTTATTAAACCATACTGTTTAGTAAACCCGGATGATAATAATGCCGGTTTCTTTTTTGCAAAGACTCTTTTGCAGGCAAAGTACTATAAAGAAGCAAACGATTTACTGAATAAGATAGCATATATCCCGGCTGAAGGCAATTTGGAAGGGATAAATGTTTACCGTGAAGTTAAACTTATGCTTGCAGTGGAACAGATAAATCTGAAAAAGTATAGCAAAGCCATTCAGTTTGTGAAAGAAGCAATGCTCTATCCTGCTAAATTTGGCGGAGGGGCTCCTTATCCGATTGATATTGACTATCGATTAGAGCAATGGATGAGCTATTTATGTTATGTGAATTTAGGACAGAAAGAGGAGGCGGTTTCTATGCTGAAAAAAATAGTTGAATACACGCCTGTTGTACTGGCCTGGGGCGGAGTATCCCATACAAACCACCTGATTACAGCCATGGCTTACGATAAGCTCAACCAGCATGAAAAAGCTTTATATTTTATCAACAATGAAAGTAGAAATTTGCCATCACTTAATTCAGTTTATCACCAATTATGGAAGCAGCAACGACCCGACTTCTCATTATTGGATTCAGATATTTCTTTGAGGGTTTTGGAGCAGCTCCAAATCTTGTAAATATTTATTGAAACCGATTTAATTATAAATTAATGAAAATTATCAGGCTCATTATATTGATTTTCACTTTAGGTTTGGGTTTCACAACCCCGACAATTGCCGGATCAATACGCTATACCATTGCAACTACCCCGTGGGAGGAAGGAATGGGCAACCATCGGGCAATTATTGATGTTCCTGCTGCGGGTAATGTAGCGCATCTCAACTTTGAATGGCGCAGACATGATGCATTGGTTTCAAACCGTCAGTTTATAATTGTAAATTCTTCAACGAACCAAATCGTGCAGAATATCTTCCGGAAAAATGTTGACAATGAGCATTGCGAACTTTTTTTTGGACCCATTGATGCAGGTATTTACTACTTTTACTACCTTCCATACAAAGTAGTACCTGAAGATTGGGGATCCTTTAAAACAGACTATCTTCCCATAGAGCCTGCACCTGATGCAACCTGGGTTACCACGAATAACCTAAGTGGCAGTGGTATTAATATTATTGAGGCTATATGTTCTGAAGTACAGGCAAGAACAGAATTTGACTCTTTTTACCCAATGGAGGTAATCGCTACTGAGGCTGAAAAGTACGCCTATACTTTAGCAAATAGCGGGGAATTTTTAATTTTTACAGAAGACAGACAGTACCCAATCAGAATGCTGGATAATATTCCCCAGAAGTGGTTGTTAAATCCACCATCTCCTAAGTTTACAGGAAATGCTGACAAAAACGAATATTATACTTTTCAACTAGGTTTGTGGGCCTTTAAAAATGATGTGTCTAATGTAACTATTGAGTTCGGGACAATGGTTGGATCAAGTTACATACTGCCAGCTTCATCGATGACATGCTTCAATACCGGAGGGATTGATCCTTCGGGTAAACCTTTTAGCAAAACAGTGAATGTTCCCAAAAGCAAAGTGCAACCCCTATGGATAGGAGTTGATTTGCCAAAAGATATACCCTCAGGAAAATATGCAGGAAAGCTCACCATTAAAACCGGAAACTCAGGACAGAAGGAAATTGATATTGTAATTAATGTATCGGACATTGTTTTAGATGACAGAGGAGATAGTGATGCATGGCGGCACTCACGTCTTCGATGGCTCAATTCTTCAATTGGTATTGACGATAATAATGTATTGCCCTATTCTCCTATTCGGGTTATAAATGATAAAAGCCTTGATTTGTCTGGCAAGGAGTTAATTCTTAATGAGAGTGGGTTACCTGCATCAATAAAAGTTTATGGTGAAGAAGTTTTGTCGGCGCCAATTGTTTTTTCTATTTCTTCAGGAAGTGGGCCTCTTAAATTTACTA
>CALEST010000299.1 GCA_937907555.1 uncultured Sediminibacterium sp. | reverse complement strand
CAGAACATCCGCATAAGCTACAGTTGATAATTGGTTCAGTTCCTGTCTGGTTGCTTCCAGCTTTTTTAATGCGGCTGCAAACTTTTTACCCGCTAATGCTTTCAGGTTTAAATAAAGTGGATGCAGTGCAAACGCAGAAATAGCTGCATAGGGATATGAATCTTTATTCGTGTGCGTAGCAGTAGTATCATTAATAGGCAACAACTGTATCATTTTCAATCCCACCGATTCGCCCCAATCAATCATTTTTTTCAAATCAGCAAATTCTCCTACGCCAAAACTATCATGGGTTCTGATACTGAAAACAGGTATGGAAACCCCAGCCCCTTTCCATGTATGATTAGGCAGGTAAACAAATCCATCCTGAACTACTGTTAGCTGCTTTGTTTCCGGAGCTGCCTGCAATATTCTGTTGTCTCCCGATTCAAACTGAATCAGCTTTTTGGTTTTGGTATTATAAACTCCGTATTTGTAAGCAATAGGGAACTGTTCTTTACTTAAATTCAATTGTAGTTCAAAATAAGGACTGTCAGCCTCCTTACCCATACAAAGCACTGCATCCGCATCCCAATTATTGGCTGCTTTAAAAGAGCCTGTAAGGCAGATTACTTCATCTTTATTTAATAAAGGAGATTTTACCTTGAAAATATGGGTTGCTGATTTTAAAGGCTTGGTCTTTACTACTGTTTCATTCTGCTTTAATAATACCTGCTGAAAAGGTTCTGTATAAAAGGCATTTTCAAAATAGCCAGCATGGTTCCAGGTATCCAGTAAGTGAAGTGTAGGAGCCTGTATTTTTTGAAGTTCAAGAAACTTGTCAGTACCCCAGTCTACTACAGTTGAGCCGTCGCCATTAACCAGTACATAGTTATAAATGATTTTTTCTTCAGCTACCGTTTTAGGCAATTGAACAGTTGCTGTCCAGGCCTGTTCATTTAAATATTGCATGGGAATAGCATTGGCAATATCTCCATTCCCCAATAAAATATGATTCCCGACTATAAACAGATTTTGTCCAAATTCAGTATGGTATTTTAACTGAAACTGCACTGATATAAAATCGGCATCAGATACGGGTTTTACTTTACGCGATACTTTCTTCCCCGAAGCAGTAGCCACTTTATTTTCGGCAGTAGCTTTCTTTTCTGTAACAGTCTTCTTTACAGCAATCGTTTTTTTTGTAGTAGCCAATGGTGTGAATTTATGACTGCTAAAGTAACAAACAATGTGTATATCTCACACTTTAATTGCCTGAAAGGATAAGGTCCGCCGCTTTTTCGGCGATCATCACAGTTGCTGCATGGGTATTTCCGGATACAATCGTTGGCATTACCGAAGCATCCACTACCCTAAGCCCTTTTATTTTTTTAACTTTCAGATTCGGGTCAGTTACCGCCATTTCATCCACCCCCATTTTGCAGGTGCCTACAGGATGGTACAAGGTTTCCATTGTCTGTTGAATATGCGCTAATAACTCAGTGTCCGACGCAT
Organism: uncultured Sediminibacterium sp.; assembly: GCA_937907555.1. Lineage (GTDB taxonomy): Bacteria > Bacteroidota > Bacteroidia > Chitinophagales > Chitinophagaceae > Sediminibacterium. Next base: position 7,380 of record CALEST010000299.1, on the reverse strand, counting down.
CGGCAGAGGGAAACAAATCTGTATCATTCGAATAGGCATGTAAAGCAGATGCTTTAAGAATATCTATGGATTTTCTTAAAGCTTTTATCAACAATTGCTGATCCGACGCTGATTCCAAAGCTTTGTGATCGATAAGCGGACTGTCTTTGGGATTGGATGTTTTTAAAAGAACCGTACCCCTGCTTTGAGGATGCAACAAAATAGACATCACAGAAATTTGGTCAACCAATGGAAAGGTTTTTAGTTGATAAAGATCCGTTGAATAATCTCTGGCAACACCCACCGGAGCAAAATGAAACTGAATATCTGGCCTGATTTGACTGTCATTTAAACGTATAAATGCATTGGCTTCCAGTGGGCTGTTTCCCAAAGGACCTGACTTCAGTAAGATATACTGCAAAATGGCTTTGGTTTTATTCCAGGGCTTTAATAAGGAATTGGCAGAAGGCGTATTGGTTTCCATACTCACGCCGCTCCAGAAATGATCCTGTAAATTTTTACCAACGCCTGGAAGGGAAGCCAGCACATCTATGCCAACTTTTTTCAATTCCACGGGATCCCCGATTCCTGATAACATCAATATTTGAGGGGATTGTATGGCTCCTGCAGAAAGTATCACTTCATTATTACAATTGATTCTCTCAGCACTTACAGATCCATAACAAACTTCTACCCCAACTGCTGTTCCGTTTTCAATTAAAATTCTATTGACTCTGGTATTGGTTTTAATGGTCAGATTCTTTCTTTTCAATATGGGTTTTAAAAAAGCAGCTGCAGTACTGAAGCGCTTATTGTCTTTAATGTTAAACTGCAACAAATGAGCACCCTCCTGTTCTGCTCCGTTATAATCTTCATTTGAAGGAATCCCCTTCTCATTACAGGCAGCAACAAAAGCTTCTGCAAAAACACTGGGCTGTTTTGAATAACTAACATGTAAAGGCCCGCCTTGTCCGTGAAACGCAGACTCAATTTGTTCGTTGTGTTCAGACTTAATGAAATAGGGAAGTACATCTTCGTAAGACCAGCCTGTATTTCCAAGAGCAGCCCACTCATTAAAGTCTTCCTTGTTCCCTCTAACATAAGCCATGGCATTGGTGGAACTGCTGCCTCCCAATGTTTTACCCCTGGGGATATACAGCTTACGATTCCCGAGCATTTTTTGAGGTACCCCCCAGAATTGCCAGTCAACATTGGTTCGGTGCAATTCACCATATGCACCTGGTATATGAATTTCTTTTTTGGTATCAGGAGCACCTGCCTCAATCAACAGCACTTTGTTTTCGGGATTTTCGGAAAGCCTGTTCGCCAATACTGCACCAGCAGATCCCGCACCAATAATGATAAAGTCGTAAGTCATATCTTAAATATAATTAAATCACACTTATATTTGTAAACTAACAATTGTTCGCATATGAATTTGACACAAAACCGCAACGAAGACTGGATGAAACTGATGCTGAGTGAAATGAAACAGCGGATGGAGAAAATTGCTTTGGGAGGTGGTAAAAAAGCCATTGAAAAACAAAGAGAAAGGAATAAACTCACTGCCAGAGAAAGAATTGAATATCTCTGCGATAAAAACCAACCCTTTATTGAAATAGGTGCATTTGCAGGATACGATATGTACAAGGAAGAAGGGGGATGTCCCGCTGGGGGAACCGTTGCTGGTATTGGATATATCAGTGGCAGACAATGTGTAATTGTAGCCAATGACCAAACTGTAAAAGCGGGTGCCTGGTTCCCAATTACGGGAAAGAAAAATCTCCGTATGCAGGAAATAGCAATGGAAAATAAACTTCCCATTATTTACCTGGTAGACAGTGCCGGTGTTTTCCTGCCTATGCAGGATGAAATTTTTCCGGACAAGGAACATTTCGGGCGGGTTTTCAGAAACAATGCAAGAATGAGTGCCATGGGTATAACTCAAATTGCTGCTGTGATGGGCGCCTGTGTTGCGGGTGGAGCCTATCTGCCCATTATGAGCGATGAAACCCTGATGGTGGAAGGCAATGGAAGTATTTTCCTTGCTGGCTCCTATCTGGTGAAAGCAGCTATTGGTGAAGATATTGACAATGAAACTTTAGGTGGAGCTGTAACCCATACTGAAATCAGTGGTATTGCTGATTACAAATTTGCAACAGAAAAGGAATGCCTGGACCAGATTAAAAAAATCATGGGTCAACTGGGAAGCACTGAAAAAGCAGGCTTTGATAGAATTACACCTTCACTCCCCAAAAAAGATCCGAGTGAATTGTATAGTTTAATTCCGGAAGGGAATCTGAAACCCTACGACATGCTTGAAATTATTGAACGCATTGTAGACAACAGCGAGTTTAATCAATTTAAACAAGACTATGGTAAAACCATTTTGTGCGGGTACGCGCGTATTGATGGATGGGCCGTTGGCATTGTTGCCAATCAACGTCTGGTATGCAAAAGCAAAAAGGGCGAAATGCAAATTGGAGGAGTAATTTATAATGACAGCGCAGATAAAGCGGCACGTTTTATTATGAACTGTAATCAGAAAAAAATTCCACTGGTTTTCTTACAGGATGTCACTGGTTTTATGGTAGGTAGCAGAAGTGAACATAGCGGTATTATTAAAGATGGCGCAAAGCTCGTGAATGCAGTGGCCAATTCTGTAGTTCCTAAAATTACCATAGTAATTGGCAATAGTTATGGAGCGGGTAATTATGCCATGTGCGGAAAAGCCTATGACCCCAGATTTATTTATGCATGGCCTTCTGCAAAGATTGCAGTGATGGGCGGAGACCAGGCAGCCAAAACCCTGGCACAGATTCAGGTAGCCACTATGAAAGCAAAGGGAACGGTTCCAACTCCCGAAGAAGAGAAAAAACTACTGGATACCATAAAAGACCGTTACAACCAACAGACATCGCCCTATTATGCAGCAGCAAGAATATGGGTTGATGAAATCATTGACCCTGTAAAAACCAGACAAGTCATTGCGGAAGGTATTCATGCAGCCAATCATAATCCAAGCCTTGAATCATTTAAGACCGGAGTATTTCAGGTATAATCAATAAAATAGATTTATTTCGCGACATGTCGCATCAATTATTGATTTACACAGATGGTGCTGCCAGAGGAAATCCAGGCCCCGGCGGTTATGGCATCTTGCTGATTTGGGGAGACAAGCAAAAAGAAATTTCGGCAGGTTATCGTTTAACAACGAATAACAGAATGGAGCTGATGGCTGTGATTGTGGCACTGGAATCGCTCAACAAAAAAGGCATACCGGTTACCATTTATACAGACAGCAAATACATTGTAGACAGTGTTCAGAAAGGCTGGCTGGAAAATTGGATCCGTACTCAATTTAAAGGTGGCAAAAAAAACAAAGACCTCTGGTTAAGATACCATGCCATTGCCCTTCAATTTCATGTAAGATTTGTATGGGTAAAAGGTCATGCTGATAATAAATACAATAACCGCTGCGACGAATTGGCAACACAGGCAGCTGATGGGAAACAGCTACTTATAGACGAAGTGTACGAGTTAGAAAACGGTTAAAATCAGCATTACAGCATTAAGCTAACTTTACGTTGTTTGCTTTTTTAATCAACATCCAGCTCGCAAAAAATACGGTGCTGAAAAATAAAGTTGAATAAATGCTGTTAGGATAAAACGGAAGACCATCTGCATAAGTCATCATTAATCCTTCAATGGTTTTAGGTCTGTGCCATCCACCACCACCTAACCAAACCAATCCGTTGGATAGGATAAAATAAACGGTTGGGGCGGCTAATGAGGCACCCAATATAGAAGCAATCTTATTCTGATTAACCAGAAATCCGATACTGGTAAGTCCGATAATTAATAGATAGTTTTTCCATTGACCTGCGTAAAATCCGGAGATGGAAGTTAGCTCATTCATGTATAATAACTGATACAGGCTGTCCGAAATAAACATAGACAACAAAGGCATTAAAAAAGCCAGTTTTTTGTGCTTTACAAACAAAGAGCCGGCAAATATAGCAATGGCCATTTGTGGAGCAAAACCCATTGGTCTGTTAGGGAATACACGGTAAATAGCAGAAGCCAAAACCATCAATACCAAAGAAAATATAAATTGCTTGTTCAGTTTCATCGTTGTCAATTTCAAAGCAAAAATAAGTGTATTCCATTAAGAACCACAGTCATTTTTACCCATTATGTTAATAATCCCTAGAGCACCGGAACAAATGCTTTAAAAACAGTAGCATGACCTGGAGCCAAGAGGGAATATTTTGTTTTAGCCAGAATGGCAGCACACTCTCCTTTCTTCAACACCATATGCTGATTCAGGAGCACAGAGCCTTCTGTAACTATAAATATCTCAAGTGAATAGGTTTCTGACTGAAATTCCATTCCTTGAGTCAAAGAAATCTTACTAAGTCCAAAATCAGGAACTGGGCAAGGGTAATTAAGCTCACCGGGCAAAACTGGAACGCCTGTCATTACCTGAGGAACCACTTCTTCAAACAGGGTATGTTTCATTAACTCAGGAACATCCACGTGTTTCGGAGTCAAGCCACCTCTTAACACGTTATCGCTGTTTGCCATCAATTCTATATTCTGACCTTCCAGATAAGCATGAGGCACTCCTGCCTTTTGAAACACAGCTTCGCCTGGATTTACCTGGACAATATTGAAAAAAAAGATGCTGAAAATACCACGGTCAATATGTTCAGGCAAACCTGATTCTTCATACAATTTAGCAGCCCACCAACATGGACTATTTCTGGTAATGCTACCCTCTTTTTTTAACCGAAGTGCCCGCTTTACCAATGGGGCAAGCAGATTATCCACATCCACCTGATCCATTTCCATCACAAACTGATACAAGCCTTTAATTCCTTCTTTTCTAAACAAAGGCAGAAGCTTGGTTAACTCCTGCGTATTCTGCAAAGTATCGTCCAGTGCTTGTTTGCTTTTAAAACCATGCAATAACCAGAAGTCACTTAATGCTACCATTACTTCCGGTTTGTGATTGCGATCCTTATAATTCCTATGCGGAGCATTTAATGGGATCCCCGCTTTATCTTCTGCATCATATCCAATTTCAGCATTGGCCTTTGTAGGATGAACCTGAATGGATAACATATCTTTTACATCCAATACCTTAAACAAATAAGGCAATTCTCCAAACTTTTCTACTACCGCAGACTGCAAAGCATCGGAGGGATTGGAACTGATAAGTTCATTGAGCTTCTGCCAGGAATTGGTCCGGTAAATTTCAGAGGGGGCAGAAGAATGCGCTCCCATCCAATATTCTGCAGCCGGTTTTGACAAATCCGGGGTTAAACCCAGTAAATCAGGAATAAAAACAGACCCGCCCCATGCATAATGCTGTATCACTCCTTTCAGTTTAAAAATCCGTTCCTTGCTTTCCATAAACAGTATTTATACCCCTATTAACGTGATTTCACTGAATATCTTGTATCCATGCAAAAGAATCATATGGCCTTGGGAAAACTGGGGGAAGAAATGGCTGCATCACTCCTGATTACAAAAGGATTTCAAGTACTTGAAAGAAACTGGAGATTCAAAAGACTGGAAATAGACATCATTGCAACAAAAGAACAGCTACTTTACTTTGTAGAGGTAAAAACGAGGGCTTCATTAACCTATGGTTACCCAGAAGAAAATATACTAAAGAAAAAAATGAGGAAAATCAGAATTGCCGCTAGCCATTATCATTTCCTTCATCCTCAATACAAAAGAATTCAGTTTGATGTGATGGCTGTTTGTATTTCGGGGGAAACTTGTACTGAAATCAGGCATTTTGAGGACGTATATGGATAAGCCTATTTTTTAAAGGCAAAATAAACTGCTCCCATAATAAAAAGAAAGCTGATCAGGTATTTGCTTTGAAAAGGTTCCTTCAGATACAATACGGCAAAAACAGTAAATACAACCAGTGTAATGACTTCCTGCGTTATTTTCAGTTGAAATCCATTCATACCACTGTTATAGCCAATTCTATTGGCAGGTACCATCAGACAGTATTCAAAAAAGGCAATGAACCAACTGACTACTATTGCTTTCCATAAAGGAATTTGCTGTTCTTTCAAGTGTCCATACCAGGCATAAGTCATAAATATATTCGACAATAACAACAAAGCGATAGTCTTGACCATATTGAGTAAATTTGTTCTTCATTCAAATTAAAGACAAAAAACGATTCAAACATTTTAAACACCCTACTTGTAAATATATGTTTGACCAACAATCAATTAGAATAAATGATGATGATTCAGTATACATTAAAAAAAACACTAACCACACTTTTACTGAGTTTTTTCTTTTTAAAAGCAAGCAGCCAGTCCCTTGAGGAATACAAAGGAATCTGGAGAGGTGCTTTCCCCTTGTACAATGGGGAAGAAATTCCATTTAATTTCTCTGTACAGGAAGACAGCACAGGAGAGATCTCCGTTTATTTCCTGAATGGAAATGAATCCTATTTTGGCGGAAAGTTGGTTAAAATAAAAGATAGTATTCAGGTCTGGCTCAATCAATTCGACCGCATAATGGTATTGGGTATTACAAAGGAGAAACGCTGGAAAGGAAGCTGGAGACGGCAATCGGGTGACGATGCTTTTCCTATTTACGCAGAACCCAACAACACAGAACGATTTAATTGGAACAACAGTACTACACCGGCTAATATGGCCGGCAAATACGAAGTAGTATTCACCAATGATTCAGGCAAACAGGTGAAAGCCATTGGTTTATTTACACAGGATAAAAATACGGGCGGTGTTACCTTTTTAAGACCCAGCGGTGATAGTCGTTATTCTTTTGGACGTGTGCAAGGAAATCAGTTTAAATTTTCCCTTTTCATTGGATATTCACCACTTATGTTCACTGGAAGTCTGGAACCCGATGGCTCTATCAAAGGTGTGCAGCAGGGATTAAAAACCGTACAACTAATCAGGGCTTATAAAAATGAATCGGCCCGCCTACCAGATTCATCTACCTTAACCAAACTGAAAGATTTTTCTGCTCCCATTCAATTCAGTTTAATGAATGCAAAGGGTAAAAAAATCAGTTTAGATGATTCCGCCTATTTCAATAAACCGGTTATCCTTACAATTGGCGGTACCTGGTGCCCCAATTGCGCAGACGAAGCTATTTTTTTATCGGACTGGTACAAGAAAAACAAACAAAGAGGAATAGAAATCATCACTGCCCAGTTTGAAGTGGTGAACAACTTTAACTATGCTCAAAAAACAATGACCCGATTCAGGGAAAAATTCGGAATAGAATACGAGCAGGTATTCGGAGGGGAATCCAATGGAAATTCAGTTTTAAAGACCTTCCCTTTTCTCAACAATTTTACCGGATTTCCTACTACCCTTTTCATAAGACCGGACA
>CALEST010000298.1 GCA_937907555.1 uncultured Sediminibacterium sp. | reverse complement strand
GCAAACAAATTTTTTGATTTTCGTCTTTTAGCACCATATGGTGTACTTCACCAAATGGATAAATATCTAATACAGCAGGATTCTCGCTCAACTCTTTCAACAAAGACAACATTTGATCAGACCGAACTGCGTACAAAGGTTTATCAAAACGGTTTACAATATTACCGGGTGTATCAATATGCAGAATTCTTCCTTGCTGAATTAAAGCAACCTGATCACATAAGCTGGCTTCATCCATATAAGGGGTTGACACCAAAATGGTTATTCCTTCCTGTTTTAGGCGTTGTAACATTTCCCAAAACTCTTTGCGAGATACCGCGTCCACACCTGTTGTGGGTTCATCTAAAAATAAAATAGAAGGTCTATGAATCAATGCACAGCATAATGCCAGTTTCTGTTTCATCCCACCAGAAAGTTGACCTGCCCTTCTATTTTTAAAAGGAGCAATTTGCTCATATATGTCTTTGATTAAATCGTAATTGGCTTCAATAGTTGTATCAAACAAGCTGGCAAAAAAGAGTAGGTTCTCTTCAACTGTTAAATCAGTATAAAGCGAAAATTTACCTGGCATATAGCCCATTTGTTTTCTTAACACTTTAAAATCGTCCACTACATTCAAGCCATTAATATATAATATTCCGGCATCGGGTAAAAGCAAGGTAGTTAGTATTCGAAACAAAGTGGTTTTACCTGCACCGTCTGGGCCAATCAAACCAAAAAGTGTTCCTGAAGGAATTTCAAAATTGATATCATTCAATGCAAGTACGGGCTGCTTGTTTACCAGATATGATTTAGAGACGCCTTCAACTTTAACAGCAAGTGAATCAGAATTTAACTTCTCCATACATCCCTATTTTAAGATACCCGTCATTTTTAACCTGCACTTTGATAGCATATACCAGATTGGCTCTTTCGTCTTTGGTCTGGATGGTTTTTGGTGTAAACTCTGCCTTATTGGCTATTGCAATAATTCTACCATCATAAGACTTATACGATTCTTTATCCTGATCCACATATACTTTTACCATTTGCCCAATCTTCAAAGCAGACAATTGATCACCAGTTACATAAACCCGTAAAATCATCGTGTTAATATCTGCAATTTTATAAAGTGGCTTTCCGGCCCCCACTACCTCTCCTGCTTCTGCATACGTATTCAAGACTACTCCATTAAGGGGATTGAGAACAGTTGATTTTTTAAGCTGGTCTTCTACACCATCAATACGCTTTTCCAATGGTTCCACCTCACTAAGAATAGAGCGATTTTGCGTTCCGATACTGGTTTGTTGAACCTTAATCAATTGTTGTGTAACAGACATCTGCTTTTCAAGCGATTCAATCTGAAAAACAAGATCATCCATTTGCTTACGCGTAGCTGCATCGCTTTTCAATAATTCCTGAATACGGTTCTTTTCAAATTGTAAATTCTTTAACTGAACCGATTGTACTTCATATTGCTTTTTATATAATTCAATCTGTGGATTAACGTCTAAGGTTTTCTCATTGAGTGCTTTTACAGAGGCCTGTAACTGGGCTTTTTGTAATACCAGCGCCATAGAATCCAGTAAGGCAACTGGCTGATTCTGCTGTAAACTATCTCCCTCCTGAACAGAGAAGGATAATAATTTACCCGGTATTTCTGCAGACACCATCACTTCTTCTGTTTCAAATACCCCCTGAGCATCAAAGTCTCCATTTTTATTTGAACAAGCCGCTAAAAGAATTCCAAAGAATCCCACCATGTATTTTTTCATGCTAATTGCTTTTACCTTTTAATAATTGATATTGTAATTTGGATTGTACCACTTGTACTTGATGTTGCACAAGTAATTGACGTGCCTGGTCTAATTCATTCAACTCTTTTAAATAATCATTCGCCGTAATTACCCCATTATTGAGTTGTACCAGGCTGGTTTGTTTAATTTGCTCTCTCAGCTCAATCAATTCCTGATCAGACTGAATTAATTTCGTTAGCTTTTCAATTTCATCCAGCTGTTGTTGTAATTGAATCTGGTTGTTTAATGCATAAACTTCCTTCTCATTTTCAATCATCTGGGCTTGATTTTTTAGAATGGTTTTTTCTTTTTTTGCTGTATAAAAGCTCCCGAGAGACCATTGCAGTCTTATACCGCCGATACCAAATAAGGCAAAATCATTTTTAAGCATGTTCAAACCAGGTCTGCCATAGCCGGTTTGAAGAAAAGCTCCCAATTTAGGCTGCGTCTTTGCATCTATCATAGATTGCTGCGCCAAAATATTGTTTTTCTGGGCATCATACCATTTAAACTCTGGTCTTTCCGTAACTTTAATCACTTTTGTTTGCACCAAGGTATCTGGTGTTTCGAATACCGCTCCAGTTTCAAAGTTTTTATTGATCAAAATAGCCAGACCATCCATAATATTTTTCTTAGCTGCCTGGGCTTCCGTTAGTTTTTGCTGATTCTTTAAAAGCTGGGCCTTTATCTGCAAAACATTGTTTTTGAATACCAGTCCATTTTTATGCAAAGCCTCTACTTTATTAAGTGCATTATTTAAATCCTGATTGATATAAACAATCTGACCAATAACAGCATCGGTATACAAGATGCCGCAATACAATTGAGTCACTCTTTCCTTTACTTTATATAGATCAACTTCATTTTTAATCAATGCCATGGCATTTCCAGTTTGCACTACCTGATTCATTGACTTCTGTACACCACCGTCATAAATATTTTGTTGAATATCTACAGTTGCCCTGTATTGGTCTTTAGAGAGCAGCGAAGGCGTAAATCCAGGAATTGGAACTGAAATACTGGTTACATCAGATTGATAAGTAGCCTGACCATTAAGCGTTATCTGTGGATACAAAGCTTTTCTAATGTTCTCAACAGAGAGTTGTGCTGTTTGATTAAGCAAGGCAGACTGCTTTATCAAAGGGTAATTTTGCATTGCCAAAGACTCAATCATGGGCAATGTATAAGTCTGCGCAGTAAGAGAAAATGATCCGCAGAGTCCAAGTAAAAAAATAAAAAATCGCATAGTAATTATTTTTTGATAGAATCAATAATAAATTTTGGAACAAACTGGACCCGCTCCTGCATCAACTGAGTGAATTCCCTTTTAGATGTTTTGGTACTCATTATAAAAATGGGCTTAAATAATGCAGGAAAAACACACAAACTAATGATGTTCAATATTAATTGTCGGGGATCAACTGGCTTTATCATACCCGCCGCAACTTCCTTTTGTATTTGTTTTGCCAGTGCAGGAAAATCTGGCAACTCCCCATTAAACATTTTTTGAATCATTTGCTCGGGCTGCTTATTCACTTCACTCAGCACAAACACAGGAACATATGGATGCTGAATAATCATTTGTATATATGCAGAACAAATTTTTTCAATTTTTTCAAAAAGTGAGTTTTGGTCTGCAATGATTGTTTTGAGCACCGGAGTAAATTGTTGTACCGCAGCCGTAAAAACCTGTTCAAAGAGCTTGTCTTTATTGCGGAAATAATAATGAAGTAAAGCCTTATTAATACCAGCTTCATCTGCTATTTCCTGCATGGTTGTACCATCTTTTCCTTTTATTGAAAAGAGTTTTTCTGCAGCATTTAAAATGATTGTTTCTGTATTTATTTCAGATTTAACCATATAGTTTAACCATTTGGTTAACAAAGTTAATAGAAAATTTATCTAGCAGATACTTTTTTCAAAAAAAACTATGATTTTACTTCAAATGCAAGCTGACGGCCAGCTAATTTAGCCTTGTTATCCAAGCTGGAACCAACGCCAATTCCAACAGCAATGCCAATTGGCAGGCCAATTCCAAGCATACCCATATTACCCATAGATAAACCAAAAGCTACTCCGATAGGCAAACCAAAAGTAGACATACCCATTATCATCCAAAGTTTTCTGTAATGGTTTACAGGAACAATCTTTTCTTCTTTTTCAAGCAATTTCAGAATCGCGGTTTGTGCTTTTTTGATAGACTGTAGCAAACTGTCGCTATTAGAATCAGAGATAGCATTTACTGCTGTTATTTCCTTAGAAATGTCAGCTGCAGTGTTATCTGCAATAGCATGTTGCTCAATGGCTCCTAAAAGGCTTTCCAGTTGTTGAAAGCTTTTTTGTAATTTAATGGAGCCGGAAATCGTAGGCCTGGGTTCTAATTTCACAAGGTTCATATGATAAATATAAAATATTTCAACTTGTACTTATGCATCTATTATTTGCAATAACACTATGGGCGGGCATGATTGATACCGCGCCAAAACCGAAATTCAAACTCATACCCGCCCCCAAAGTAATATTCAATTCCTTTGTGGATTGCAATATGGCGGAAGTATGGGTAGGTGATACTTTCCGGATATTTCCCGGCAAATACGGAGAAGACCCGCTTTGGGGCTATGCGAAAGATTTAAAATATTCAGATGGCCCGAATGCGAATGTGGTTTTCCAAAATCATGCTGAGAAATTTATCAATCCCAAAATGCCACCCAATGTTCCGATTGGCAAAAAAGGATTGCATGGCGCTGTTTGGTTCGAGACGGTTTATCAAGACAAAAAAGATGCTACTGGAAAAACCTTGTATGCATTGTATCACAATGAAAACTATCCCATCACATTGCCCTATAATCCTAAGACCAAAGAAGGTTATACAAACAGTAAACTTTGGCCGCAGGGATTAACAGGGCCGGAAAGTCCGGCAGCAGTCTGCAGAATCGGAATCATGAAATCGTTGGATGGTGGAAAATCATGGGAAAACAAAGGCATTATTCTAGAGGATCTGGACTCAAGAATGATTTTAAAACCGCACAATACTTCCAACACATTTGCCGGAGGGGTAGGCGACCCTTCCGCTGTTGCCAGTGGCGAATACCTCTATGTGTTTTACGGAGAGTATGGATATCCCGGCGTGTATAATCCCTCCACATACAACCCTTCAGTGGAAGCAGCAGGACAATGCATCAGCATAGCAAGAATTGCTTTAAAAGATTTAGACAATCCGGTAGGCAAAGCCAAACGCTGGGATGGCAAAGGATTCACGATTGCACATAATAGTTTTGGGAAGCCTGTACCATCTTTACAAATACCGTTGTCTGAAAAGGGGGGGTCCAGCTTCCTCCCCAACAGGTGGATTTCACTGGGGACCTTCTGTTAGCTGGAACACTTATTTAAATTGCTGGGTTATGCTGATGGGAAGAGTGGAAGGCAAATCCTGGATTGGCGACAAAATTTACATTTCCTTCAATCCAAATAAAGACCTGGGTATTGGCAACAATAGTCAGCAATGGACTAAGCCTGAATTGTTATTTCAGAAACCTGGATATATTCTATGGTATCCTTCTTTACAACCACTCGATACAGAAGAAGACATCAGAGAAAAAAACACTTCTACTCGTCTGGGAAAACGCTCCAGATTTTTTGTAAAAAGAATTAAACCGGAAGACGACTCCTATGCATCAGAGCATATTATTGAATTTGAAAAATAGAAGTTGACGGTAAGACTATTGTTTATCATTTACGATACCCAATAAACGATTGTTAGGATCAACCACCAACTTTTCAACCGGCGTCTTTATATCAAATTCGAAAGTCTGTTGTTGTTTGTTGAATGTTACTTTCAGTATGTTGGCTTTTGCATTATCTTTTGTGTAATAAGCAATCTCTAAAGGAAGGTCAAAAATGATATCGCCCGATTGGGTTTGACTCAATACAACTTTCAATTTCTTTTGATTGGCATCATACTGCCAGCCAGCCTGAATAACAGGGTTTGTGGGCTGATACAACCATTGCTTAAAAAAGGGTTCCAGATTTTTACCAGATGCTTTTTCCATTTCAATTCTAAAAAGTTGGGTTGTTGCATTTGCGTTGTAATACTTTTTATAATAAGACTGAATTCCTTTTTGAAAAGCGGCGTCACCTATCAGCATCCTTAGCATATGCAAGATCCAGGCTCCTTTCTGATAGGTTAAATTATTGGTTACGGGTTCTTTTTCGGCAGTTCTGTCCGCCACAATACTATATTTAGGCCATTTGGGTGATATATCCAATACCGTCTTCTTTGCCTTCTGTAATCCTTTCTGAAATTCGTCCTTACCATAAGCATGTTCAATAAAAAGTAAAGTAAAATACGTTGCAAAACCTTCACTTAACCAGGCATCGTCCCAGGTGGTTTCAGTTACCGCATTACCAAACCACTGATGGGCAATTTCGTGTATTACCACATTTCTGGTTCGTTCATCCCGTTTCCCATTCACCAAATCCTCTCCGTAAAAAATGGCAGATGAGGTTTCCATTCCACCATTCACACTGGGAGTTTGAATATTAGCCAGCTTTTCATAGGCAAAAGGTCCCACGTATTTTGTATAAAACTCAAGCACTTGTTTGGTAGGTTCGGCAAAATCATAAAAACCTGCTTCTCTGTTTTTTGAATAGACCCAGGTTTGAATAGACTTACCTTCGAACTGATCCACATATTGAACTGCAAATTCTGCCACTCCCAACACAAATAACCAGCTGGAAACTGGCACCGATTGTTTCCAGTGCGTTAATCTTTTATTGTTTCCTAAATCGGATTCTTCGAGCAACAAACCATTGGACACTACTTTATATTTAGCAGGTGCAGTAACAATAAATTCAGAAGTGGCTTTATCATAAGGATGATCAATAGTGGGCAACCAGTGCCGGGTTCTGTTGGGCCAGTTTTCATTAAAGAAACTACGGTCACCAAATTTAGTGGCACCTATTCTGAATCCGTCGAAAGGAACTCCATGGTACTGAATAGTAAAAACCAATTCATCGCCTTTTGATGTTGGCTTGGCAAGCTGAATGTTAAGTTCATCATTAAGGTGATTGAACTGCAGTGCATTATTGCCAATATAGATAGCATCCACTTTCATTCCCTTGTCTTGTCGCTGAGCGGTTGCGTTAGCAAGGTCCAAACGGAATTGTGCAATACCTTCTTTATCAAAACGAACTTTCACTTGCGTCTTACCCTTTATTTCATTGGTACTGTCCGATAAAATCAGCTCAAATGAATAATGAAGTACATCGATATTTTTATTAATGGGATAATGATCGGCCCAAAGACAGAATGGAATAAACAATAGTAAAAGGGATGTGCAAATTGGCTTTCTCATTTTGTGCGTTTGATACCCAGTAATTTACTGATTATATTTAACTTCAGTTGAATATTAAACAGATGAAACAAGCATTTACGATACTATTTTCATTCTTTATGACAAGTACCTGGGCACAAAATGAAATACCATTATACAAAGGGAAAATACCCAAATCAAAAGAATGCAGTCTGGAAAATAAAACACAGATAAATCAATGGGGACAGGAAGTGTACACAAAAGTTAACAACCCTACCCTTACCATTTATAAAGCCCCTGAATTGAATACCAACCAAACTGCGGTTTTAATTTTACCGGGAGGTGGATATACTATTTTAGCAGCCAATCACGAAGGTCATGATGTGGCCAAAGCTTTCAATTCAATCGGGGTTACCGCTTTCGTGTTAAAATACAGATTGCCCAACGACACCTGCATGTTTAATAAAGAGTGGGTGCCATTTATTGATGCACAAGCTGCCATGAAATGGATCCGAGACCATGCCACAGAATATGGAATCCATCCCGATAAAATTGGAATTATTGGATTTTCTGCAGGCGGTCATCTGGCCAGTACTTTGGCCACCCAATATCAACTCAACCTGAATGACCAGGGATCACGCACCACCGCCAGACCTAATTTCGCCATCCTGGGTTACCCCGTTATCAGCATGGAGGACGGCATTGGTCATGAGGGTTCCAGAATTAAACTACTAGGAAAAGAGGCTACTAAGGCAAGCAGGGATCAATTCTCTTCGCATCTGCAGGTAAGCAGGTTTAGCCCTCCTACTTTTCTTTTTCATGCCAAGGACGATACAACCGTTCCCGTAGAAAACAGTTTACAAATGAAAGCTGCATTGGATGCCCAGAAAATTCCTGCTGAATTATTACTGATGGATAAAGGCGGACATGGTTTTGGACTATATAACAAAGAAGAAGCTACCGACTGGTTTAAAGTGTTACAAGTATGGATGAAAGCACAGGGTGTTTTATAATATTTCATTTGCTCTGAACAGCACCATCTCTGTAATCAATGAAAGAGGAAGTGGCTGATCTAAGGGAAACTGAACGGCACCTTTTGACGTTTTATAGGAAGCCAGTTCTTTGGCAAAATGCAGAATGGGGTTGGGAGTTGGATAAAAGCCAATATGATTTTTATTCACCGCATAATAAGCCAGCGGCTTTTTTAATTTAAAGGCAGGCATACCATAACTGATTCCTTCAGTAGCCTGAGGAGCCGCTTTTTGAATTGCCATTCTGAGTTGCTGCAATTTTTTCTGAATGGCCGCATCAAAACATTGATGGTATTCATCAATGGTATGGTATTGTAATTGGCGTTTATTCATTCTTGTAAAGTTATTTAACCCAATAGTCTACAACCGTTACTTTATCTAAAATATTCGGCAATAATTTTGTGAACGCCTGATGTATAGGATGAATTAAATACGCATCTCTGTCTTTCTCACTGGAGAATGTCAACAAAAAGCAATGCGTTAAACCCTGATTCAGATTTTCCGGACTATTGTTTACCCCCCATTCAAACTTTTTAATCAAATTAATTTGCCCGGGTAAAGCCTCAAATGCCCTGATGGCCGCCGCAACGGAATCCTTATTGGAATTTGCTTTCCATCCAAATAAAACCACATGACGCAATGCTTTTTCTACATTCAGTTCCTTCGCCATCCTGATAGAATTGCTTAAAGAATTAATATCCCGCCAGTCACTATGGGTAGTAATGATAAAATTAGGATTGGGATATTTCTTTTGAACTTTAAGAAGTGTATTTGCATATTCCTGTGTATTCCCGTCCCCGAGAAATCCCAGGTTATCATCCTTCGCCCCTTTGATTAAACAGCCTCCCAGTAAAATCCTTTCTTTGGGAAACCAGATAACTATATTATCCTGTGTATGCCCTTCGCCGGGATAATAAAGTTCGAATTTGTATTGATCAATGGTAAAACTGGTGTCTTTCTGCATTAGAAATTCTGCTCTTTTAGCATTGTTCTTTTTACTCAACAAATCAGTAAGTGCAGTTGTGTAGGTTGCAATACCAGCTTTGCGATAATATTCCAATCCAGCTGTTTTATCGCTATGCCAATGGGTAGCCAATGCCATCAATACTTTCTTTTGATGTCTTTTATAAATACTATCGAGCAAGGGCTGAAACTGAGTAGTATCCCAGGGCGTATCAAATAGCACTACTCCTTTTTTGGTAACCAGGTAAACACCGTTTGCCCTTACTTTACTATCCTGATAAGTATTGTAAGTTGTGTACACGTAAAAATCACCCTTCAGCTGTTCAATATGCAGCTTTTGATTAGACTGTGCGTTTGACGAAAAGGACTGACCCGCTAAAAAAAGAATCAAAGCAAAGCAGCTTATCAGCTTTTGGTTAATGAAAAACATGTATTTAATTTTAATAATCGTACTATTTAGACTTCATTGCTTTAATCAATTTCTCATTACGTTTATCCGCTCTGGCATTCTGCAAAGAGATAACAGCCCAGATTGCCGCAGGTATCCATCCTATTAAAGTAATCTGAAGAATAAAA
>CALEST010000297.1 GCA_937907555.1 uncultured Sediminibacterium sp. | reverse complement strand
AAAGGGAATCCTCTTTTGTATTCGTGGTTACTGGAAATGATAATTCCTTTACTGTCGGGTGTAAAATTAGGGGCCCAGTTGGCCTGCCCCCAGCTGGTAATCTGCTTGGCATTGGAACCGTCAGCGTCAGCAACCCAAACTTCCATATTGGTAGGCGCAACCAATCCCTCCTTTAATAATTCCTTGTACTCCGTTATTTCAGCTTCTGTTTTAGGTCTGCTTGCCCGCCAAACAATTTTCTTGCCATCCGGGCTAAACCAGGCACCACCATCATAACCCAGGTCATGGGTTATTTGCTTTTCCTTTCCGCTTGCAAGGTCCATAATATACAATTCCAGGTCGCCGCTTTTATCGGAGCAGTAAATCATTTTCTTTCCATCATAAGAAAGAGTAGCTTCCGCATCATACCCTTTTGCATTGGTTAGTTTTTTTACAATTTTACCATTCAGGTCGGCCATATAAATATCATAGCTGCTATATAAAGGCCAGATGTATTTATTGCCATATTTACTACGATCGGGTACTGGAGGGCAGTCGTCCCCGCCTTCGTGCGTAGAAGCATAGATAATATGTTTGCCATCGGGCATGAAATAGGCACAGGTAGATCTTCCTTTTCCGGTACCTACCAGTTTATAATTGAATTTCTCTCCGGGTTTGGTTGGAATTTTTCCCACATAAATCTGATCACAATTCACTCCTTCTTTGGGATTGGTACGTTGAAACACTACATGTTTGCTGTCAAAACTCCAGTAAGCTTCCGCATTGTCTCCGCCAAAAGTTAACTGCTGTACATTCTTGAAATATTTCTCCCCTTCAAAACGAAGCGTATCTCCGGGTACTTTGTTAACTGGCTGTGCACCAGGCTGTGCCGCAGCAACCATCATAATGGCCACTTGTGCAATAAACAGGAAAGCTTTCTTCATAATCAATATTATATTGATACAAAATTAGCTGGCCAGGCTTTGAATATTGTCAGGAAACTGTCATAGGTTCCAAACAGAAGAAAAAACAAATTAACTTTGCACACTAAAATAACCCCATGCCAATCATTGCTCCTTCTTTGTTAAGTGCCAATTTTTTAAACCTTGAAAAAGACTGTCAGATGCTGAATGAGAGCCAGGCAGATTGGTTTCATCTGGACGTAATGGACGGAAGGTTTGTTCCGAATATCAGTTTTGGTTTACCCGTAATCAGTCATATCAGAAAAGCCACAAATAAGGTATGCGATGTGCACCTGATGATTGAAGAACCGGAAAAATACGCACAGGCATTTAAAGATGCGGGGGCAGATATTTTAACCGTGCATATTGAAGCCTGTCATCACCTGCACAGAAATATTCAGCAAATTAAATCGCTGGGTATGAAAGCTGGTATAGCAGTAAACCCACATACTTCTGTGGACTTACTCAAAGACATCATTGCAGATGTAGACCTGGTTTGTTTAATGAGTGTGAACCCCGGCTTTGGCGGACAAAGTTTTATACAGAGAACCATCGATAAAATAAAGCAACTGAAATCCATTATTCATGAGGCTTCCAGCAATTGCCTGATTGAAATTGACGGTGGCGTTACCCTTGAAAATGCAAAAGACATTTTAACTGCTGGCGCCGATGTATTGGTTGCAGGCAATACCGTATTTAAATCAGCCGATCCCAAAGCAACCATTGCAGCCTTAAAAGCACTATAAAGCATTGCAGAAGCAACTTCATTAAAGCAAACAGAACTTTCTTGTTAGCGAATTGTTACCATATGAATCTTTCCACAGCTGTGCATAAGAATCATTAGGAAATATCTGTGTAGCTGAATTAAATTTGAGAGAGAACGGTAAGGTTACCCGGAGAACCTGATTTTTAAACTAAAACCCTAGAGATTGACAGAAACAATCATTAGCCTGGAATCGGTAAATCCCATTGAGTTTTTTGGCGTCAATAATGGAAAGCTCGATTTGCTGAAGAAAAAATTTCCCCTTTTAAAAATCTTGTCAAGAGGCACTCAATTAAAACTGAGCGGCGCGCCCGAACAGATTGATACTGCCAAAGAAAAAATTGATTTAATTGTACAGTACCTGCAGAGAAACGGCCATTTAAGTGAGGGCTATTTTGAACAGATACTGGGTGGTGACGACGCTGAAGCCATCGATAATTTTGTAGACCGCAACCCCAATGATATCCTGGTATTTGGCCCCAACGGAAAAACCGTAAGAGCAAGAACCCAGAATCAGAAAAAAATGGTGCATGCTGCCGACAGAAATGATATTGTATTTGCCATTGGTCCTGCGGGTACCGGTAAAACCTATACAGCTGTTGCACTTGCAGTAAGGGCGCTAAAAAACAAGGTAGTTAAGAAAATCATTTTAACCCGACCAGCTGTGGAAGCAGGTGAAAGCCTGGGTTTTCTTCCGGGCGATTTAAAAGAAAAGATTGACCCTTATTTACGCCCCTTGTACGATGCTTTGGACGATATGATACCAGCCGACAAACTGGGGTATTATATGAGTACCCGCACCATTGAAATTGCGCCCCTGGCCTATATGCGCGGCAGAACATTAGACAATGCTTTTATTATTCTGGATGAAGCACAGAATGCCAACGACCTGCAATTGAAAATGTTTTTAACCCGTATTGGTGCCAATGCCAAAGCCATTATCACCGGTGATCCAACACAGATTGATTTGCCCCGGAATATGCGAAGCGGCCTTGATAAATCAACAAGGATTCTCCGGAACATTGATGGCATTGCCCATATTGAATTAACAGAGGAAGATGTAGTAAGACATCGACTGGTGAAGGCGATTATTAAAGCTTACGATAAAGAAAAAGACAGAGAGGACAAAGAAAACCCTCCCTATCACCGATAAGAAAAAGGCGCTGAAAAGCGCCTTTCTTATTGAATTAAAGCGGCTGCACAACTCAAAAAGCCGTGCACACTAATTTTAACTTAATTTCGTTAATGAATCGAATAAGTTGTATTGTATGAAAAGAATATTGCTTGTATTATCTGTTATAACCATTGGACATACTACTTTACTGGCCCAGAGACCCAGCGGGAAGCCCAAGACTGTTGCCGTTCCGGTAGATGAAAATGCGGCAGCAACCGGAGATAAGCAAAACGTTTTTCCTGAAGCAGGATTTGTAGGTATTGGCATATTAACTCCGGGTGCCCCCCTGGAAATAAAGAAAGCCGCAGGCAATACACGCAACAAGAATATCTTATTAAAACTCAGCAATGAGTGGGCTTCCGGTGGTCAGAATGAACCTTCAATTATGTTTTCGAACGGAGACGTTTCCAATCCAAAAAATTTAAGTTACTGGACCATTGGAGCAAGGGTGTCCGGAGACGAGGTATTAAAGACACCGCAAACTTTCAAAATCAGCCACAAAGCGGGTTCCGATGCAGTTGAAAAAGAATTTTTCTCTATTGATTCCTATGAAGGCCGGGTAAAGATTGGTGATGTAAACACCCAGGTGGATGGATATAAACTATATGTAGAACAAGGCATCCTTACTGAGAAAGTAAAAGTAGCCATCAAGAATTCCAAAGACTGGTACGACCATGTATTCCAGAAAGATTATCCGCTAATGCCTCTGAATGTACTGGACGAATACATACAGAAGAATCACCACTTGCCAGGTATTCCAACCACGGCTGAAGTAATGAAAGACGGAATTGATTTGGGAAATATGAATGCCCTCTTGCTGAAAAAAGTAGAAGAACTTACGCTATATACCATTCAGTTAAAAAAGGAGCTGGACGAAACCAAAAAACTCATCCGTAAAAAGAAATAGGATTATTCGCCTAATATGGCGTGACCTAACTTATCTCTTTTGGTTGTAAGGTATTTTTCGTTGTGAGGATTGGGCGCCACTTCAATTGGAACTGTATCCACTATTTCAAGACCATATCCTTTTAAGCCGGCTCGCTTGCGTGGATTATTACTCATTAGCTTCAGCTTGGTAACCCCCAATGCGCGAAGAATCTGAGCCCCTACTCCGTAATCCCTTTCGTCCATTCCGAAGCCCAGTTGTAAATTGGCTTCAACCGTATCCATTCCTTTTTCCTGTAATTGATAGGCTTTTAATTTGTTAATCAGACCAATTCCTCTGCCCTCCTGATTCATATATAAAATAACACCGGTACCTGCCGCTTCCACCATGCGCATGGCTTTGTGCAGCTGTTCACCACAATCACAACGCAGGCTACCTAAAATATCACCGGTAAAACAACTGCTATGAACACGGGTAAGAACGGGCTCGTCCTTTTCCCAGCTACCTTTCACCAGTGCCAGGTGTTCTGCACCAGACAGCGTTTCTTTAAAGGCAATTAATTCAAAAGTTCCGTATTTGGTAGGCATATTCACCCGAACCAATTCTTCAATTAAAGAATCAGAACTCAAACGATAATCAATCAGATCTTTGATTGAAATAATTTTAAGATCAAATTTTTTGGCTATTTCCAATAACTGTGGAAGACGTGCCATGGATCCATCTTCATTCATCACTTCTACCAACACACCAGCGGGTTCCAGTCCTGCCAAACGTGCCAGATCAACCGTTGCTTCTGTGTGTCCGCTTCTTCTTAAAACCCCGCCTGCTTTAGCTCTCAGGGGAAATATATGACCAGGCCTTCCTAAATCGGAAGCCTTGGTATCTGGATTTACCAAGGCCTGAATGGTTTTAGAACGATCATGAGCAGAAATGCCCGTAGATGTTCCCTGACCAATTAAATCTATGGAAACCGTAAATGCTGTTTCATGCAAAGAAGTGTTGGAAGAAACCATGGGTGTTAAGTCCAGTTCCTTGCATCTTTCTTCTGTTAACGCCGCACAAATTAGCCCTCTCCCTTCCTTGCTCATGAAGTTAATGGCTTCCGGTGTTGCAAATCGGGCTGCCATAATAAAATCACCTTCGTTCTCACGATCTTCATCATCTACCACAATTACCATCTTGCCGTTTCTGATATCTTCAATTGCTGCGGAAATACTATCTAACATAATGCTGAATTAAGCTGCAAAATTACATAAACGCATTCAAGCAACCGCTTTAAAACAAACGGATTCGGTACAAATACCATTGATTTTAACAAAAAAGAAGAATAGCATTGAATAAATCATTGATATGAAAAGGCTTTGCTGTTTTTCTATTGCCGTTTTGTTTTGTATTGCTGCATTATCACAAAATCACTATGGTGCAGTTAGTGGCGTAGTAAGTTTCAGGGGGATTAGAATTGCCGGTGCTACCATCACGCTGAAAGACAATGCAACCGGAATAAGAATTTCCACCAGAAGCAACGCTTCAGGAACCTATGGACTGTATCAGTTAAGCCCGGCCAGTCAATACCAGTTGACTGTTTATTATCCGGAAGCAGATACATTGCAAATTCAGTTGATACAAGTAATTGCAGGAGAAGACCTGCAGATTCATCTGCCATTGCAGCCTTCAGTGAATTTGCTGGCCCCTTTGACAATTAAAAGCAATACCCTCCATAAGCAGTGGCGAAACGGAATCACCATTCTTTCAGAAGAAAAGCAAAACAGTCAGCATTGGGGCAATCTGTTTTTACATGAGCCATCTGCCACTGTTAAGAACGATGGTTCCGGTGCCCTCTCTTTTTCAGGACAAAACTATCGGGCCAATGCTTTTTATATTGATGGTGTTTTGCAAAACGATCCATTCGGACTTTCTACCAGTGGTATTTTGAATGGTGAAAACGGACAAGGTCCGGTTGCCATGGAAAGTATAGAACAGATAACCCTTAGTAAAAATCCATTCGATGCTTCCCTTGGAAACTTTACCGGCGCTGTAGTGCAAGTGGTAACCAGCAGAGGTTCCAATCAACCCAAACAGGAACTCTATTTTCATTCAAAAGCCAATTACCGGCAATACAATCATACCGGAGTAAATATAAGCGGACCTGTTAAACTCAATTCCATTTTCTTTTTTCTAAACACAGAGTTTCTGTCTTCCCAGGTTTTGTTTCCTTACGACAGCAGTTACTATTCCGGTGAAACCCGATCGATAGAAAAATTATCGAGGTTCCGTCAGACCATGATGGAACAATTTTTCTATGACCCTGGAACCCCTGAACAACTGGGCACTTACAGAAGCCAAAAAATTTCCCTTCGGATGGATGCAGAAATTAACAAATGGAACAAGCTGAGTATAACAGGGAGATGGAATCAGCATTACAGGGAACAGGCTTATCCGCCCAATGCACGCATCTTGTCATTTTCCAATAATTTAAAACGCCTGGAACAGCAACAATTATCCATCAGTTTGGAATGGAATAAAAGAATATCGGGCAATATGCAAAACCGGCTTTCACTGTACTTCAATCAACACCACAGAAATACCCTTCCCAAAATACAGGACTACCCTACTATCCGCATACTGGATGGAGAGGGAATGATTGTGGTTGGTGCCAATGAAGAAAGTTTCCGGAATGTTTCAAATCAAAAAAGTTTGCAATTGATCAATCGATTGCATCGATTAACAGGTAAGCATTTCCTGGAAGCAGGAATAGATTTGCAATACCACGAACTCAGAAATAATTTTATACCGAACGGGCATGGTACTTATTTCTATTACAGCATCAGCGATTTTGTACAAAACAGAAAGCCGGTTGAATTTTCTATCAATCAAATAAAAAGGGAAGCGGCTGCAGATGATTTTCTGTCTACAATGCACCTGATCAGGCAAGCCCTTTTTATCAATTACAAATCATCACTGAACAATCACCTGTTTCTGCAGGCCGGCATCCGGCTGCAAAAAGAAACCTATATCAACCCTCCGGAAACCGATTCCTTTACACAAGCGGTTGCCATACCCGTTATTAGCTCCATTTACCATATCGGCCCCTTGCATTCCGGAAAACTTCCCGGCTTTCACTGGAACATTGCCCCAAGGGTCCAAGGCATTTTGCGAATCCCCCGCTGGAACAGTTTATTGAAAATAGGAAGCGGTATTTTTATAGGCACAATTCCCAATGCATGGCTTTCCGGAATACAGAGCAACAACGGAAGTAAAATAAAAGCCATCAATGCCAGAGGTCCGCAGCTCAATGCTTTTTATTTTAATCCTCCCCTTTACAACGGCACAACATTACTACCAGTCAATCATACTGAAACAAAGAGCACCGTTTACCTAAGCAGTGAATCGTTAAAACTTCCTGCTATCTGGAGATCTAGTTTTAGCTGGGAACAAAAAATCAATGCTGCACTATCCCTTGAAATGGAATTGCTTTATTATCAACAGAACAAAGAAATAGGATTTACCAATGTGAATATTGCCATGCCCAATACCAGGCTTTCCGGTGCCGATCAGCGTTGGTTCTATCATCCCAATATGCCACGTCAAATCACTCTTCAACCCAACCAGGTTAATCCCTATCAGCACATTTTACTGATACACAATAAAGACAGCATAAAATCCCATGGGTATCAATGGCAATTACATGCACTGTATAACAAAAGCCCTATTCGGTTTACAATGAGTTACTCTTTTGGAAAATCCTATGCACTGTACGATGGAAATTACAGCAACACACTTCAATACTGGAGATTACAGGAAAATGTCAATGGCAGAAACAACCCTGTTCTGGCTATTTCTGATTTTAGTCAGGGGCATCGTATTCATGCTTCCTTTCAATGGCAAAGCCAGATAAGCAGCAGATCAAAAACCAGAATATCCCTGCATTATACTGGTCAGCAAGGAGGCAGATATAGTTATGTGTACGGCGAAAACAATTTGTCGGGTGATGACCCAACAGCGGTGGGGTATGATCTGATTTATATTCCGAAAAAAGATGAACTGGCATCCATGATTTTTAAACCAACTATTTTCAAAGGCTGGTATTATGGTGCAGAAGAACAAAGAAGGGCACTGGATTATTTTATTGAACAAGACCCCTACCTGCAAAAAAGAAGAGGATCCTATGCAGAAAAAAATGGAAGCACTGCTCCCTTTTTTCACCGGATTGACGCATCTGTTCAAAAACATTATTTTCCTAAACTCCGGCATACCAAACTGAAAATGACCCTGACATTTGAAATCATCAATCTGCTGGGATTCATCAATCCGGAATGGAGCAGAGAATGGATGGTACCGGGCAGCCGCGTACCTCTGATTGGGTGGGAAGGCTGGGCCAATCCAAGCAATGCCATCTCTCAATATTCATTTGATCCGGGATGGCTGAATACTACCCTTTTTGAGCCCAATTATCAGCCTGGCAATCATAAAACGGGAAATTGGCAATTTCAGACCAGCCTTAGGTTAAGTTTTTATTAACAAACAGTTGTTTTACAAGCAGGCTTACATATATGCAATATCCAACATAAATAAATGTAAATCAGCGCTTTATAGCGTCTATCTAACATTACCTTCCGGATTCGATGTTTATAAACCCTATTTTAAGGGTAGATTATTTTAACAAGATTTTGGGGACAATCGGGTTTAGTTGGATATTTGCAGCACAAAACCAAAATTATGAGAATTTTTAAAAGAATTTCAATGATTATGGTTGCCGTATTAGCAACTTTGATCACAACCGCCCAGGTTACTACGAGTAGTATCACGGGGGTTGTAAAAACTGCTGATGGGCAACCCGTTGAGGGCGCAAGCCTTGTGGCTGTTCACACGCCATCTGGTACACAGTATTCTACTTTAGCCAAGAAAGGCGGTGTATTCACCTTAGCAGGTTTAAGAACCGGAGGTCCTTATACACTAAAAATCAGCTTCACTGGCTTAAAGGTAGAAACAGTAAATGATATCTATCTTTTATTGGGTGAACCATTCGTAATTAACCCTACCCTTCTGGACGAATCTAAAGTGTTGAGTGAAGTAGTGGTTAATGCATTGAAGAAAAAATCCAGCGGAGACAAATCCGGAGGTGCATCAACAGTAATCAATCAGCGTATGTTAGGTTCTATGCCTACCATTAGCCGTAGCATTACCGACTTTACCCGTGTAACTCCACAGGCAAATGGTACCAGCTTCGCAGGTAGAGACGGAAGATTCAACAATACTCAGGTAGATGGTGCTAACCTAAACAACAACTTTGGTTTAAGTTCCGATCCGCTTCCTGGTGGTGGTGCAAGCCCTATCTCTATTGATGCAATTGAAGAAGTTTCTGTAAATATTGCTCCATTCGACGTAAGACAATCTGGTTTTACCGGTGCTGGTATCAACGCAGTAACCAAGAGCGGTACCAATACTTTGAAAGGATCTGTTTATGGTTTATACAGAAACCAGGATTATAACGGATTAAATGTAGGTAATGCTAAATTGCCTGCTCAGGTTAAATCTAGCAACAAAATCTTTGGTGCTACTTTGGGTGGTGCTATCATCAAGAATAAATTATTCTTCTTTGCTTCTTATGAAGAAGAAGAAAGAAGTCAGCCTGGTATTGCATTCAGCCCAAGAGGTGGTTCTGGAAACGGTAACGTAAGTAACACCAGTGTAGACTCTTTGAATAAGTTTGCAAATCATTTAAGAACTGCTTACGGATACGATCCCGGAGCATTTGATAACTTCCCCAACTTTGCTACCAAGAACACCAAGATGCTTGCAAAGATCGACTGGAACATCAACAACAACCACAAGTTAACTTTAAAGTATTCTGATTTAGTTAACAACAACGATCAGCAATTGAATGGTTCTAGTATTCCTAACAACCCTTCATTTACTCCTGCTGGTTCCGGAAGCTCAATCAGCCGTTTACCTAATAACCGTTTCAGTTTGAACTCTATGTCTTTTGAAAATTCAAACTACAAGTTCAAAGACATTGTTAGAACCGGATCTATTGAATTGAACTCTAACTTCAATGGTAAGTTTTCTAACCAGTTCATTGCTACTTTCTCTAAGATTCAGGCTACAAGAGCGGTTGCTGGCGGTATCTTCCCAACCATTGATATCTTCAACAACAATGGACAGAACTATATGTCTGCGGGATCTGATCCTTTCACCAGAAACAACGACGTTAAAAACGACGTTTTCAACGTAACCAACAACTTTACCTACTATGCAGGTAAACATACTTTCACTGCGGGGGCAACTTATGAGTATCAGCGTGTAGGTAATATGTTTATGCCAGGTTCTGCCAGCTACTATGCATTCAATTCATTGGATGATTTTATCAACAACAGAAGACCTGCTGCTTTCTCTTACACTTTCTCATTGGATCCAAACAAGCCAGCTGTATATGCTGCTGATTTGAAAATTGGTCAGTTAGGTGTATATCTTCAGGATGAATACAACGTAAACGAAAACTTCAAATTGACTTACGGTTTACGTGTAGACAAAGTAATCTTCCCTGAAGCTCCATTAGAAAATCCAAATGTTTCAGCTTTATCATTCCCTGACAGAAATGGTGTACCAACCAATTTCAAAACCAGCGAGTGGCCTAAGCAAAATACCATTTACTTCTCTCCAAGAGTTGGTTTCCGTTACAAAATCGATGACGAGAATATCGTAATCCGTGGTGGATCAGGTTTATTCACTGGTAGAATTCCTTTTGTATACTTAACCAATATGCCTAGTAACAGCCAGATGTATCAGGCTAGCCAGGCAGTTACCAACCCTGCATTGTTAGGCAACTTCCTGTTCAATCCAAATCCGGATGCATACAGAGGAAGCTTTAGCCCTGTAGCTGGTGTTTTAGCGAACAACGCAAACATCGTATTAATGGACAAAGCTTTCCGTTTCCCTCAGGTTTGGAGAAACAACATTGCTATCGACAAGAAATTGGGTAATGGCTGGAGCTTGACTTTAGAAGCTTTGATCACCAAGGATGTGAATGCGGTAGTAATGAGAAATGCTAACCAAAAAGCGCCTAATTCTCAATTGAATGGTGGTGGAGATTTAAGACCTAGATATGCTGCTACTGGCGACAGAAGAATCTACAGCAATATCGGTTCTGCAATCGTTCTTGAAAATGCTAACCAGGGCAATAGTGGTTCATTAACTTTCATGGTTACTAAAACTTCTACCAAAGGATTCTCTGGTATGTTGGCTTACACCATGAGCTATGCAAATGAATTAACTTCTAACCCAGGTAGCCAGGCAACTTCTACATGGCAGAGCAATCCTACTACAGGAACTCAGAACGACTTACAATTGTTCAATTCTGCCTATGTAACTCCTCACAGAATTATCACCAATATGTCTTACAAGTTTAATACTGGTAAGCACTTGGCTACAACCATTGGTTTATTCGGTGAAATTGCCAGAGGTAACAACTTCAGCTATACTTACAACGGTGATATTAACAACGACGGCAACAACTCTGACTTGATTCACATTACTGCTGCTCCAATTTTCGTTGCACAAACTGCAAGTGGTGGAAACCCTGCAAGAACTGCTCAGGAACAAGCAGATGCTTGGGTTCAGTTTGTTCAAAACACTCCTTACCTAAGACAAAACCTTGGAAGAAATGCTGGCCGTAACGAAGTTTACCTTCCTTGGGTTGCCCGTTTCGACTTAAGAGTGGTTCAGGATATCATGGCAAATATTGGTGCACGTAAGCACACTTTACAATTGACTGCTGATATCTTCAACGTAGGTAACCTGTTATTCAAAACAGCTGGT
>CALEST010000296.1 GCA_937907555.1 uncultured Sediminibacterium sp. | reverse complement strand
CAGTACTCCAGGCTTTCCCCACTATTAAACTGGTTGGAAACAATGAGTTTAAAGAGAACTGGGTGAATGATATCGTAGAAACAAAGCCGGATGTAGTGTTAATAGACCTGGAATCAGACTCTCCGGAAATAACCAGGCATATTCTGAGCCATTCACCAGATACAGCAGTCATTTTTCTGTCCTACCAGATAACACATCAGTTAATGTTCCAGTTACTGGAAGTTGGCACGATGGGATTTGTTTCCAAGCAAGCCAGGGAAGCGGAAATCATGGAATCTATTCAAACCTGTTATGCGCATAAACATTATTTCTGCAAAATCAGTGCGGAGTGCTTAAGTTATATTGTGACCCATAACTATCAATTACCCACTAAAGTATCTGCCAACTTTACAGAACGGGAACTGCAGATTATTGAACGCATCTGCAATGAAAAAACCAGTAAAGAAATTGCCAGTGAGCTACACCTGAGTAAGCGAACGGTTGAAGGGCACAGAATTAGAATCATGGGTAAACTGGGAGCCAAGTGCAGCGCAGGTATAGTTACCTATGCTATACAAAACGGCCTTTACCACCATGCCTGAGATTAGTTCCAGCCACCTCCTAAAGATCTGTACAAGTTAATTAGATAAACAAATACAGTTCTCTTAGAGTTGATTTGATCCAGTTCGGCTTCCAGCACCCCTCTTTGGGCGGTAACTACTTCCAGATAAGTAGCTGCGCCACCCATATATAAATCATTGGAAGAAGCTACGGCTGCCTGTAAGCTCTTTGTTTCCTGTACTTTCAGGTCATAAATTTTATTGTACTGATCAATTCCGCTAAGATTGGTTTGTACTTCGTGGTAGGCGTAAATAATATGCTTCCTGTACAATTCAAAGGCTTGCTGCTGAGCGGCACTAGCCAGCTGATAATTTCCTTTCAGCATGTTTTTGCTAAGTACGGGTGTAACCAATCCGCCCAGCAATCCATAGGTTAATGACTGAGGGCTGAATAAAACAGAGGATTTAAAACTATTCAAAGCCGTGTAGGCGCTGATATTCAGGGAAGGTAGAAATGCTTTTCTGCTGGCTTCTACTTCTGCTCCGGCTGCTTCAAGCAGGTATTCAGCTTCTTTAATATCTGGTCTGTTCGCCAACAATTGAGCAGGGATGCCAATTTGTATAGAAGCAGGTAATTGTAAGTCGGTAATTCCAACCCCTCTTTTAATTTTGAAATCGTATTTGCCGGAAATAGCACTCAATAAATTTTCAGTTGCGGTAATTCTTTGCTTCATCACATTCAGCATGCTCTTGGTGCCCAATAATTGCGCAGTAAATTGTTGAACCGCCAGTTCTGTGGCTCTTCCGCCCATTTTCTGAACTTTTACAATTTCTACTCCATTTTCCTGAAGCTTGATATTTCGTTGTAAAATTTCCAGTTCTTTATCCAATGCCAGTAGTTCGTAGTACAATTCTGCTACTTGTGCAACCAGCTGTGTGGTTACCCATTTTCTTGCTTGTTCGGTTGCAAGATATCTGTTCAGCGCAGCTTTTTTCTGATTAGACAACTTGCCCCAGATATCTGCTTCCCAGCTGCTTCTGAAACCCAGAAACATATCTGGCATATTCAATGGAATTTGCTGGTCTTTTCGGATATTGGGTGAAAGGTTCATATCATAGTTGCCCAGACCATTCATTGTATAATCTCCAAATTTGTCTACTCCGGTAGAGACTACCGCATCCAATCCAACTTTTGTTAAACCCTGTGCTATTCCCAGACCAGCTCTGGCAGATGCAATTCTTTGTACCGCAATTCTGATATCTGCATTATTGGCAATGGCGGTATCAATCAGTTCCTGTAAAGAAGGATCCGGGAAAAAGGTTTTTTTCGGAAGGGATGCAATACTTACACTATCTGTAGATTGCTGAAAAGCTGCAGGAAGAATTTCAGATTTATTAATGGTTACAGGTTTGGGCATGGCACAGGAAATAGCCATGAGCGTGATACCAGTATATAGTAAAAAAGGAAAATTTTTCTTCATAATGTATTTTCTATCTGTCAGACAATTGTTCAGGATGATCAATCACCGGTACCACTGAGGCCGGGCTTTTCTTTTTGGAAAGTTTTTCGGAAAGCTGTGCAAAAATTACATAGAGGCCCGGTATAATCACCACCCCGAATATGGTTCCAAACAACATTCCTCCGGCAGAAGCGGTTCCAATAGAACGGTTTCCGATGGCACCCGCGCCAGATGCAATTACCAGCGGAATCAATCCTGCTATAAATGCAAAAGAAGTCATCAGGATAGGTCTTAAACGAGACACGGCACCTTCTTTGGCAGCTTCCATTATGCTGAATCCCTGCGTTCTTCTCAGCATGGCAAACTCTACAATCAGAATGGCGTTTTTACCCAATAATCCAATCAGCATAACCAGGGCTACCTGCGCATAAATATTGTTTTCTAATCCCAGGGCTTTCAATGCCAGAAAGGCACCAAAAATTCCCGTTGGTAAGGATAAGATAACTGAAAAAGGCATGATAAAACTTTCGTACTGAGCAGAAAGAATCAGGTAAACGAAAATCAGACATACCAGGAATATTACGCCGGCCTGACCACTGGAAGCAATCTGATCTCTGGTAATACCGGACCATTCATAACTAAATCCACGGGGTAGTTTTTCTTTGGCTACCTGCTCAACCGAAGCAATGGCTTCACCACTGCTGAATCCTTTATTGGCATCCCCATTCACCATGGCGGCATTGTACATATTGTATCGTGTCAACTGCTCTGGTCCATATACTCTCTCCAGTTTAATGAATGTAGCATAGGAAACCATTTCTCCCCTGTTATTTTTAACGTACAAATTCAACAGATCGTTCGGCTTTGCTCTGAAGTTGGGATAGGCCTGTACCATTACCTTGTACATCTGACCAAATCGGATAAAGTTGGTTGCGTAATAACTACCAATTAAAGTTTGCAGGTCGGTCATGGCATTATCAACCGTAACTCCTTTTTTCGCAGCCATATCATAATCAATATGGATCATGTATTGGGGGAAGCTCGGATCAAATCCGGTATAGGCAGAACCCACTACTCCGGCTGCTTTAATGTCTTCAATTAATTGATTGGTAACCGCTGCTGTTTGCTGTAAGTCACCGGTTCCAGTTTTATCAATGATGCGCAATTCAAATCCACTGGTATTACCAAAGCCAGGAACAGTTGGCGGAGGCATAAATTCAATATTAGCATCTTTAATATTACTGGTCTTATCTCTTAACACAGGAATTAACTCGGCAACCGTCATATCCCTTTCCTTCCAGGGTTTCAGGTTAATCATCATCATACCATAGGAAGCACCTGCTGCTTCTGTGATTAAACTATAGCCACTCAGTGTGGTAATATTTTCTACGGCAGGAATATCTTTAATGGCTTTCTCCAGTTGTACCAACACGTTTTCTGTTCTTTCAACCGTTGCACCAGCTGGAGCGGAAACGTTTACATAAATAATACCCTGATCTTCTGTTGGGATGAAACCGCTGGGCAATACCTGATTGATTCCGGCAGTACCTACAAAGAATACTGCTAGCATTCCTAAGGTTACCAGTTTTCTTCCACTGATCCAGGTTACAATCTGTTTGTATTTAGATTCTGTTTTTGAAAATCCATTATTGAACGAATTGAAAAATCTGCCCAATAAATTTTTCCTCTTGGGTTGCCCGTGTGTGTTTTTGATTAACAATGCACAAAGCGCCGGTGTAAGGGTTAAGGCATTGATACCTGAAATTACAATGGACACCGCCAGGGTTAAAGAGAACTGTCTGTAGAATACACCGGCAGATCCACTTAGGAATGCAGCAGGTAAGAATACGGCAGACATTACGAGAGTAATGGCAATTACCGCACTCGCAATTTCTTTAATGGCAGCCAGTGTGGCATCCATTGCGTTCAGGTGCTGTTCTTCCATTTTTACGTGAACAGCTTCTACAACCACAATGGCATCATCCACCACAATACCAATTGCCAAAACCAATGCAAACAATGTTAACAGGTTAATGGAGAAGCCCATCACCTGCATGAATGCAAGGGTACCAATTAAGGCTACAGGAACAGCCAAAGCCGGAATCAAAGTAGAGCGGAAGTCTTGTAGGAAAATAAATACAATTATGAATACCAGTATAAAAGCTTCAATCAATGTCTTCAATACTTCTTTAATTGAAGCATCCAGGAATCTGGATACATCATAGGCAAAATTGTATTTCATGCCTGGAGGAAAAGAAGTTTCCTTCAATTCAGCCATCCTGGCTTTTACCTTGGTAATTACTTCTTTTGCGTTGGAGCCGGGTCTCTGTTTTAACATGATGGAAGCCGAAGGTTTTCCATCGGTTTTCGAAATCATGCTATAGGTCATGGCACCAAACTCAATGTCAGCAATGTCTTTGAGGTAAAGGATAGAACCGTTATTCTCGGCTCTTACTACTACATTTTTGTATTGATTGGGCTCAAAAAACTTACCCGTATAACGCAGGATATATTGTAAGCTTTGTGGATTCATTCCGGAGCTTTCACCGGTTTTACCTGGCGCTGCTTCTACGTTCTGGTTTCTTAGCGCATCCACTACATCCTGTGCAGATACATTATAAGCCAGCATTCGATCAGGCTTCAACCATACGCGCATGGAATATTCTTTCTGTCCCATGATTTCTGCAAAACCTACCCCATCAATACGTTTTAGTTCCTGCAGAATATTGATATCCGCAAAGTTGTAAATGAATTGTTCATCAGCAGCCGTATCCTCACTCATTACATTGAGATAGAGCAACATACTGTTTACGTCTTTCTCGGTGGTAACGCCCGCTTTAATTACTTCTTCCGGAAGCTCATCCAGAACGGTACTTACCCTGTTCTGAACACTTACGGCAGCAACGTCAGGGTCAATTCCCACTTTAAATGCTACGGTAATTAAAGTAATCCCGTTGTTACTGGAAACGGAAGACATATACGTCATTCCAGGCACACCATTGATGGCCCTTTCCAATGGGGTTGCAACGGCTTTGGCACAAACTTCCGCATTGGCACCGGTATACTTTGCAGTAACGGTTACAGAAGGAGGAACGATATCCGGGAACTGGGTGATGGGTAAAGTAAATAAGGACAATACTCCCAGTAAGGTAATTATAATAGAAATAACCAGTGAAAGGACTGGCCTTTTAATAAAAGTTTCTAACATGATTCAATTAGTTGATGGTTAAAGCAGTTTGCATTAAGCTGTCTAAATTCATTTTGACAGGTTTAATTTTTGCACCCTGGCGTATGCTTTGTACTCCTTCGTAAACAATGCGTTCACCAGGTTTCAATCCGGCTTCAACTATATAATATTGTGCTACTCTTCTGCCAGGCTTAAATGCTCTTGTTTGAACCATATTGTCTTTATCAACAACAAAAACAAAGGTTTTATCCTGAATTTCAAATGTGGCTTTTTGCGGAATAATAATCGCATTGTCAACTTCTGTTGTTAATCTTGCTTTACCAGAAGCACCATGCTTTAATAATTTGTTGGGATTGGGGAATCGGGCCCTGAAGGCAATTGCACCGGTATTTTCATTGAATTCGCCATCACTGGTTTCAATTTTACCAGTATAGGCATATTCGGTACCGTCTGCTAACATTAAATGAATCAGGCGTTCTTCTTTTAATCCTTTTGTTATTGATTTTCTGTATCGTAAGTACTCGTTTTCTGAAATATTAAAATAGGCAAATACATTGTGTACATCCGATATGGTTGTTAAAAGCGCTCCTGGATCAATTAAGCTTCCCATTTTTAATGGAATTCTGTCGATAATACCATCAAATGGTGCTTTTACAAAAGTGTAAGACAATTTGGTTTCTGCACTTGTTTGTGCAGAAAGCGCCTCTTCAATTTTTGCCTTGGTTGCAGCAACTTTTGCAGCGGCCAATTCAAATTCAGTTTTTGAAATTACATTTTTCTCTACCAGAATTTTTGTTCTTCCCAATTCCAGTTCAGCAGCTTTGGCTTCTGCCATTGCATTGGAAACGGCAGCTTTTGCTCTTGCCAGTTCAGTCTTGTATTCAAGATCATTAATCTGAAACATGGGCTGTCCTTTTTTCACTTCCTGACCTTCATCCACGAAAATTTTTTCAAGAAATCCCTGCACCCTTGCCCTGACTTCCACGTTTTTTACCGCTTGTATATCTGCAACATAGTCTGTTTGCAAAACAGTATCTTTTTGCACCACTTCTACAACCGGCAAACTGGGAATCAGCTCAGCTGTTCCATTATTTTCCTTGTTTCCACATGCTGCTAATCCAAATACACTAAAGATTAATAAAGGAGCAATACCTTTAATAGGGCTTGAAAAGGTGATTTTCATGTCTTATTTTGAGTTGAATAATCTGCAAATATACCATTTTAATGTTTTTTTAATCTTCGCATTTATAAATGGAGGTTATTGACCTTTTTTTTCGGTGAAATCTGGTTTTTGATACTATTTGCTTAGAATTTGATCTTATTAAATTAAAATTGGCATATAACGCAACAGATGATATTTTTATACTATGAGCTTTATTGAACGTATTAAATCAAATGCTAAGCTAAAGAAATGGGTTTACTGGATGATGGTCCCGACAAACAGTCCGGGTTGCAGACTCTGGGTAAGGTTGCTGATCAACCCATTTGTTCATAAAGTTTCCCGTAAATCGGTGGTCAGAGGAAACGCCAGACTGGATCTGGCACCCTGGAAAATGTTTTTACTTGGTAAGAATGCGGTAATTGAAGATTTCTGTTGTGTTAATAATATGGTCGGCGATGTTTACATTGAGGACAATGTGCATGTTGGTTTAAGCAATACCATTATTGGTCCGGTAACCATTGGAGCCAATACCATCATGGCACAGAATATCGTACTCTCCTGATTAAATTACGGATATACTGATCCTGATATTTTCATTAAAAA
>CALEST010000295.1 GCA_937907555.1 uncultured Sediminibacterium sp. | reverse complement strand
TGGCATTGGTACTATCCAGGTTCCCGGTTGGTTCGTCTGCAAAAACAATCAGCGGCTCGTTAATCAGCGCCCTGGCTACAGCCACCCGCTGCTGTTCGCCGCCGGAGAGTTCATTGGGTTTGTGGTGGGTGCGATTTTTCAGCCCTAATAAGTCTAACAGGTGCAATGCCCTTTCCTTTACTGACGCATTGTTTTTATTGGCAATCCAGCCGGGTATGCTTACGTTTTCCAGGGCATCAAATTCAGGTAACAAATGGTGAAACTGAAAAATAAAACCCATGTTCAAATTCCTGAATTGAGCCAGTTCCCCGGTGCTCATGCTGAGTAAATCCTGGTCATTTACCAGTATGCTCCCGCTGTCGGGGCGATCTAGGGTTCCCAGAATATGCAGCAATGTACTCTTGCCAGCCCCGGAAGAGCCAACAATGCTTACCATTTCCCCTTTGTTAATGGCAATATCCACTCCTTTTAAAACAGCTAGGGTTCCAAATTTTCTGGTAATGGCCGTGGCTTTCAGCATGTAATGGGCTTTTTTAAGACCTGTAAATTAACCTTTTTTGGTGGTATCATTTATACGGTTACTTTTGCAAAAATAATCGAGACTATGTTTTGGACATTAGAATTAGCAAGTTATTTAGAAGAAGCTCCCTGGCCTGCTACCAAGGATGAGTTGATCGATTATTCTATCCGCAGTGGTGCGCCATTGGAAGTGGTAGAAAATCTTCAAGAGTTGGAAGACGAGGGTGAAGTGTATGAAAGCATTGAAGATATCTGGCCTGATTATCCAAGTCAGGAAGACTTTATGTTCAACGAAGACGAGTACTAATACGCTACACTAAAATAAAAAGATGGCTAACTGATTCTTCAGATAGCCATCTTTTGCTTGTATGCAATCCTTTATTGCTTGGGTTTTGCAGGGAATGTCATTTTGAAATAAAATAACATTAATGCCAGTGCCAGTACAATCATGTTGGCTGCCAGCACCGGGCCACTCTTTACATTCACTGCATAAACTAACCATACTATACAACTGGTTATTACAATCAGTATCATCCAGATACTCAGGTCGCCTACGCTTTTACTTTTCCATGCCAGCCATACCTGAGGCATGAAAGTGATGGCACTTAAAAAAGCTCCGAAATACCCTAACAGATCTACCAAATTCATACGCTTCATTTTTATATCCTTATCAGATACGATTGATTATTTAAATGCTGTTTATTCCTGATTGGCAATACCCAGTTTCTCCATTACATCCATACTTACTCCTGTAGTAGAATATCCTCCATCGTGGAATAAATTCTGCATGGTTACCATCTTAGTTAAGTCGGAGAACAAAGTAATACAGTAGTTCGCACAATCTTCAGTACTTGCATTACCCAGTGGAGCAACGGCATTGGCAAAGTCATAGAAGTCACCAAACCCTTTGATACCAGTACCTGCCGTGGTTTTGGTAGGAGATTGTGAAACGGTATTGATACGAACTTTTTTCTCTAATCCATAATGATAGCCAAAGCTTCTGGCAATGGATTCAAGCATGGCTTTGATGTCTGCCATATCTGTATAGAAAGGGAAGGTTCTTTGCGCAGCCATATAGGTTAACGCAACTACTGAACCCCATTCATTAATAGCATCCAGTTTTTTAGCAACTGCCAGCATCTTGTGAAAAGACATAGCAGATACATCAATTCCCTTCATAAAATAATCGTAATTAGATTCGGTATAAGGAATCTTCTTGCGAATATTTACACTCATACCAATGGAGTGCAGTACAAAATCTATTTTGCCACCCAGGATTTCCTGAGACTGTGTAAATAAATTTGTTAGTTCTTCTGTGCTGGTAGCGTCGGCAGCGATAATCTGTGAACCGGTTTTTTCAGCCAGTTTATTGATTTCGCCCATGCGCATTGCAATTGGAGCATTGGTAAGTACAAAAGTTGCACCTTCTTCGTGTGCTTTTTCTGCTACTTTCCACGCAATTGAGTTTTCATCCAGCGCTCCGGTAATAATACCACGCTTACCTTTTAATAAATTGTAGGCCATACAAGTTTAATTTAAGTGCCGAATATACGAATCATTTCTTTGGCATTCTCCAGCGCGGCTGCTGTAGGCTTTTCGCCACTAAGCATCTGTGCAATGGCGTGAATGCGTTCTTCGGTACTGAGTAGTTTAATATTGGTTTTGATTTGGTTGTCTTTGTTTTCCTTGTACACAAAATAATGTGCGTTGGCTTTACCCGCTATCTGCGGCTGATGGGTGATGCAGATGATCTGTCTGTTCACGGCCAGTTCCTGCATAATGATGCCTACCTGTTTGGCAGCTTCACCCGATATGCCCGTATCTATTTCGTCAAATATCAGGGTAGGTAAATCTATCTTCTGTGCTACCAGTGATTTAATACAAAGCATGAGTCTGCTTAATTCCCCGCCACTGGCTACTTTACGGATGGGTTCGAATCGGTTGCTTTTATTGGCATCAAATAAGAGTTCTACATTCTCTACTCCGTAAGCGGATAAAGGAATGGTTGGCAGGTTCACTTTAATTTGTGCGTTCGGCATGCCTACCTGTTTCAATAAAGCATTGACTGATTTTTCAAAACCATCTATTACCGATTTTCTGGAAGCAGTAATTTGTTTGGCCGTTTGTTTTAACTGATGCATTAAATCGTTGGCAGCTACCTGCTTTGCCAAAATGGCTTCATCAATGGCAACGGCTTCAAATAATTTATTGGAAAGAGCTGTTTGAATTTCCAGCAACTCCGCTGTTGTAGTTACGCCATGTTTTTTCAGCAGTTTATATCCCTCACTAAGGCGCTGGTTTACCAGATCAATTTTAGCTGCATCAAAATGAACATGGTCATTGATTCTTTCCAGTTCATCGGCTATATCCTGCAGTTCAATCTGACTGGCTTTTAATCTGGCCGATAAGGCAGGGACTTCTGCAATCAATGCTTCCAGTGATTGCAGGCTATTATTCAATTGTTTAATGCGGGCAACAATGGGTTCTTCTGAAAGGGCAATTTCAAAAGACACTTTTTCCAAAACCGTTTTTATTTCTTCGGCATTGGTTAATAGTTTTAATTCCTCTTCCAGTTGCTCCAGCTCATTTTCTTTTAGTGCCAGCGTTTCCAGTTCATTACACAGGTATTGATTGTAGTCGGCCTCTTTTTGTAATGCTGCTTTTTGTTCCTGCAGGGCATTGTAGTCGGCCAGTACCCGGGTCCATTCTTTAAAGTATTGCTGGTGTGTCTGAAGGATGGCTTCATTGCCCGCCAGCGCATCTATTGCCATTCTTTGAAAATCGCTGTCTCCTAATTCCAGGGTGTCAAACTGCTGGTGCAAATCTACCAACAGACCTGCCAGAACTTTTAATTGTTGCAGGGTGGCAGGCGTGTCGTTGATGAAAGCACGGGACTTGCCATTGCTGGCAATTTCCCTGCGTATGG
Organism: uncultured Sediminibacterium sp.; assembly: GCA_937907555.1. GTDB lineage: Bacteria > Bacteroidota > Bacteroidia > Chitinophagales > Chitinophagaceae > Sediminibacterium. The sequence goes on along the minus strand of CALEST010000295.1, from coordinate 3,251 downwards.
TTATAATAGCAGTACTGTCGTCTTCTAAATCATTGGCCTGCAAAAATGCATGAACCGCATTTTTCTGACCTGCCAGAAACTGACCTTCAATAATACATTTGCGTTCCTTGCTTACCAATACGCTGGTATCTGCTCTCTCTCCAAGGATTAAGCTTAAGGCGCCCATCAGGATACTTTTACCCGCCCCCGTTTCACCGGTTATGATGTTGAGCTGTTCGTTAAACTGAATCGTCAGTTTATCGATGATGGCATAATTGTGTATCGTTAATTCCTGCAGCAATGTTCTACATTTTTACTGGGGCAAGTTAACGAAGCTTACCCAAATTACAGTGTTCCTAGTTCCCTTTGCAGCGTTCAATTCCTGATTTGGCTTTCTGATCCAGAGAATCCTTGAATTCATGTCCCTCCATATTCATGCATTGCTGGTAGTATTTGATGGCGGTGGCTTTGTCGCCTCTTTCTTCATAAATTAAACCTATTTGCAATGCTGCCCTAGCTGCATAATGTTCTCTTCTGTTTTCTCCCAGCTTAATGGCAACCAGGTAATTTCTTATGGCATCGTCCTTACGACCCAGATCGTCATAAATTCTGGCTGCCCGGTACGCGAAATCCAGTCTGTCTTCTATACTGCTGAAATCGTTGGAGGTTTTGCCCTGTAACAATTTGTATGCTTCTGTATGATAGCCTCCATCGCTAAGCAATCGGGCTTTTAATAACAGGGGATTGGGCCAGCTATTTTCCTTGGCATCCCTGTTGGCTTTTTTATCGGCATCAGACAGGGTTGATCCTTTTGCCAGCGTCTGTTTCCTGTTTGCTTCTGCCATCGGCTGATTGCCCTGTAAATAATAAGCCCAGCTAATTTTCTGATAACTGTCTTTAACGTAAAATTTTCCTTTGAACTGACGGGTAAACTGTTCAAAGTGTTCAATGGCTTCATTAAGCTCCAGATGATAAAGACTGGCATAGCCCAATTGAAAATCCCAGACAGGTGTGCTTAGGTATTCAGCGGATTTGTTTCTGTGCTGTATAATGGATTTGCATTGCGCTGCTTCCTTGTTGTTCAGTGAAAGATTGGCCGCCATGAATGCATGCAGATGGTTATTCACCAGATCTAATTTTTTGTTTTCTACAAAGTTCAGCGCCTCTTTTCTTTCATTGCCAATATGAAATAACAAGTAAGGATAAATAAAGCTGGCTTCAATGGAAAACTGTCGGGCCCAATATTCATTGCTATTGGTAAATTCCCGCATTTTCTTCATCCCTTCTGAAATGGAACCGCGCATGCCCAGTAAATTGGTCAGCCATTTATATCCTTTGGGAATGGTTCCCATCACCGATTCCAAAGCGCCATATAACATTTCATTGGGGCTGAATTTTGGAAACTTTTTTCTGTTTTCTTTTATAAGGATATATGCCCTGCGAATATCCCAACCCGCATCCCAGAAGTTGCCGAACTTTATTTGTACGGCACCCCGCTGTATGCGAAGCATAGACTGACTGTACAAATAAAAAGGGCTTGATTTATCACCTTTTTGCAAGAGCTCAAGCCGGTTTTGCATGAGGCCCATTTGCCTGGTATAATAAGCAGGGTCTTCGTTAAAGAACAAAGTATAAAAATCAATATAGTTATCCAGTAAAACAGGAATAAGATTGTCGGGTTGTTGAAGACGAATTTTTTGCAGCTGCCCTTCTGCAGTTTCAAATTTGAGTTTATTGATTTCCTGATAAGCCTGCAGACAGGCTGCATTAAAATCAAATTTTTGCTGAGCCCCTGCCGTAATCAGCGATGCAAATAGGAATAGCAGAAGAAGTATGGGTTGCCTCACAGCCTAAAAATAAGAAAGGGCAGCCAATTGACTGCCCTTGAGTATGTTAAATGCAATATTTTATTTTGCTTCTACGCTGTCATTTAAATCAGCGTCTACCAGAATACGTCCGCAGTTTTCGCAAACGATGATTTTCTTGTGTAAACGAATTTCGCTCTGACGTTGAGGAGGAATAGAGTTGAAGCAACCACCACAAGCATCACGCTCAACAGCAACTACGGCCAAACCGTTTCTGTAGCTGTTTCTGATTCTGTCGTAGCTGTAAATTAAACGCTCGTCAATATGAGCTCTTGCATCGGCACTGAATCCATTTAATTCAGTTTCTTCTTTTACCGTATCTGCAATAATTTTTTCCAGTTCACCTTTCTTGTGATTCAGAACGCCTTCTTTAACAGCAACCATTTTCTTTGCGTTTTCCAGTTGCTTTACTTTTTCAGCTAATTCTTCGTTGGCATCGCGGATATGTTTTTCGCAAAGCTTCACTTCTAATTGCTGCATTTCAACTTCCTTGTTGATTGCTTCAAATTCACGGTTGTTCTTTACGTTCTCGCTTTGCTTTTCGTATTTGGCAATCAGGGCTTCGCTTTCTTTGATTGCATTTTTCTTGCTTTCAATGAATTCGCTGATACCGTTGATTTCTTCTTCAATACGAGTTTGACGGGCAGTTAAGCCTTGTATTTCATCTTCAAGGTCGCTTACTTCCATTGGAAGCTCACCTTTTAATACCTGAATTTCATCTAGTTTGCTGTCAATCTTTTGTAAACGTAATAGGTTTACTAGTTTTTCTTCAACGGAGAAATCTTTTACAGATGCCATATCGTGTTGGTAGTTATAAAGTTTATCCTAAAAAATAACGTACAGGATTCGTCTGGACGGTGGTTTTAAGGACGGCAAAGTTAGGGAATTTAGCGGTTATTAGCGAAAAAAGCAGGTCAATCGTATATTGTTCGCTTTCCCAGTGTCCAATATCGGCCAGAACCAGCTTTTTGTCAGCGTCAAAAAACTCATGATACTTGATGTCCGCACTAATATAACAGTCGGCTCCGGCAGCAATTGCATCCCTTATCAGGAAGCTGCCTGCTCCGCCGCAAAGGGCAATTTTTTGTAGCTTTTTGCCCAGAAATGGGGTGTGTTTGATCAATTTTAGCCCAAAAACAGCTGAAATATGGTTAAAAAAGGCTTTTTCTTCCATGGGGGATTGCAACTTTCCGATCATGCCAGACCCTACTCTTTGGTTGGCATTTCTTAAAGGAACCAGGTCGTATGCTACTTCTTCATAAGGGTGGGCGGCTTTCATGGCTGCCACCACCTGCGACTCCAGATAGCTGGGTAGAATCACTTCAAGTCGGGTTTCGGCCACTAACTCCCGAATACCCGGGGTGCCGATGGTTGGGTTGGAAAGTTCCGATCCACGGAAAGTCCCAA
>CALEST010000294.1 GCA_937907555.1 uncultured Sediminibacterium sp. | reverse complement strand
TTTTGCATGACGCCAATTCTAAACTAGTACTGATTCACGCAAAAAAAAGTAGAATGGAAATTACCCCTAAGTCAGCAGGAAAGGACCTGACTGTTAAGGATCAGGTAACATCCATTCAGAGTGATTATAAAATTGTTTCACGCCCTATCAATTACGAAGGCTATAATCCCAGAACCTATTTTCATTCACCAGAAACCAATCAACGTGTGCTATTGGTAATGGGTGTGCCTTTGAAAATCATTCCTTTTTATAAACTGGATTCACAAAATTTTTTCTATTTAACCTGGGAAGACAAGGGGCAGCAGATTGTTCGCAAAATTCCTGCATCCGACAGAGGTATTTATTTTAATTCTTCTGTGTTCGACAATGTCAATCAGTTTGTGAACGGACAGAAAGTAAAGTTCTGTTATCAGCACTATGAATATGGCATGTTAAAGAATGATGTACTGGCAGAATTTGTTCCCGTCATTGCTCCTTTAACAGAAATCAACAGACAGATTTATTTAATTAAAAAGTTCAGTGGTCAGAAAGAACCCCGTGTAATCAATGCCTTGATAACGGCACATCTGAACGACAACTACGGTAAAGTTGGAAGCGAATACCTGCACAGCATCCGCTAGCGGTGCCAGTGAATATTTACGGCATTGTGCTTTCCTTGCAATACATATTTAGCAAAGGTTTTTCCCGGGGGGATTGGAAGGGATGTGCTTTCTTTTGAGCAAGCTACTTCCTGTAATAGTTCATATTGGTCTCTACCTCCTTTGGCGAAATCATTTGTATAGCTTACCCATATTTTCAGATTGCCTTTGGGATCGTATGATTTCCATTGCAAGGCTAAATCATTGGAGGATGGAATTAATGCAGGGCTTGAAATGGAAACAGGCCCGATAATCGGAACCCCATCCAACTCAAATAAATGGTCTAAAGGGATATTGATTTGCTGAAACCTGGCCATGGTGGGCAAGAGATCAACAATCGCTGGAGTGTTTTCTTTATAGTAGGCATTGGTGTTGCTTTTATTGGAAATTATCCAGGTGGTTCTTTCTGCATCGGATTGTCCTCCGTGGTTCTTTCCTGTTGCAGCATCTCTGCCATGATCGGTGGTTAAAATGAATAACCAATCTTCTCTGAATTTTTTTTCTCTGAATTTAATGGCATCAAATATTTTTCCCATCTGCTCATCCAGTTGCAGAACGGCTTTGTCCATTTCGTTGCTGAATCCATATCTGTGCCCCATATCGTCTGTGTGTTGCAGGTATATCCAGGAAAGATCCGGACCTTCAGCGCGTATGGTGCTATCTGCTTTGGCAATCACGTGCTGGTCTATCAGATAGGTATAATGCGCCTGTTTGTCGTGAGGAAACTGCAAAGTATCCAATTCATATCCATCAAAAGCAAAGTCCATTTTTATGCGACCCGTTGCTTCTAGTCCTTCCCCGATTAATTTGGTGCGATTGTCTTGCCAGGTAGAAAAAATGGCGGTGGTTTTCTGTGGGTATTGATCTTTCAAAAACCGGAAAATCGTGTAGTAGGAATAGTTCGGGTTTTTAATATTGTTGTCCACCACATTGTGTTTGTTGGCCCAGGTGCCTGTAATCAGGTTGTTATAGCCTGGTGCAGAAATAGTAGGTGTTTGGTTATAGGCGTTTTTAATCCCCCCTACAAAAGCCCTTTTATATAAACCTTTGGAAACGATTCGGTGAAAGTTGGGTGCTGACGATTTTTCTATCAATGCTGCCGGGATTCCATCTGCAATGACAAAGACAATTTTCGGTTTTTTTTGCTGTGCCATCGCCGTTTGCATGGCTATGAATAAATAAAGAAATGCGAGGAAGTATTTTGTCATGGCAGCGAATATTGTTGTCGGGGAATTCTGGTACAAACCAGTTTGTAATTTAGCCATACATGATGAAAATATTGCTTGTTTTAGCTGATAATTTAATATTGGTGATTAATATAATCTATCTTTGTAGTGTAGAAATAGTTATTCCTCAGTACCCATTTGGGTTGGTTTGGTTAGTGCGTTCTGGCACCCAATTCGTACTTCAGCATTAACTTACTGTATCCGTTTATTAAACCCTTATATATGTTAAGCAAAGCTTCTCTTTCTCTTTTTGTAATGGTGCTTTTAGGACTTGCCGCTTGTAAAAAAGTAGCGGATACCGATCCTAATAATCCACCCACCAATCCTGCCAATAAAATTGCGCCGGATGGGTTTAATTTTATCACTACCAAAGATGTAACAGTTACCATTACTGCATTAACCAATCGAAACAAAGCCATACCCGGCGTTCCTGTTTCTATTTACAGTTTAAACAAAGGAGTAAGAGGGCAGTTGATTTTTAAAGGAGTAACCAATGCGCAGGGAGTGCTTGATGCCAAGACGAATATGTCTGCCTATATGGATACGGTTGTAGTGGATGCCAATTATCTGGGATTGATTCAGAATGTATTGGTAACTACTACTAATAATACACTGAACTGCACTATCGGTGGCTCTAATGGCTTCTCCGGTAATATAGTTGGTGTATTGCAATCCAACGCCGGGCCTGCCAATGCGGCGAATATAATCCGCTCTGCTGCCAGTTCTAATGGGGGAATGATTAGCATGGATATCAATGGGGTCAAAACAAATACCAAGTTTTCTTATCTCGGAACCTATAATAGCAATGGCAGACCCAATTACCTGGAAACGCCTGGAGATGAAATTGGAATTGAGATGTTAAATACCATCAATGCTTCATTGCCTGAACAGAAAAAAGTTCCTGAACTACATCCGGAATATATTGCCAGTGATGCTACTACCAATATCAATGTAATAGAAGATGCAGAAGTGTGGATCACATTTGTACATGAAGGAGCTGGTTATAGAAATGCATTGGGTTTTTACACCTATGATACCAAAACCCCACCTACTTCTTTAGCGGACATCAATGAAATCAACTTCATTTATCCCAATGCCAGTTTAAAAGGCAGTAGTGGTGAAATGGTTTCCGGCGATAAAGTGAAATTGGGAACTTTCAAAGCAGGCACAACCATTGGTTTGGTGTTGTTTCAAAATGCATGGAATGGCAAAGACGTAAGTGTTGGTGCAACCGCACTTTTCTCTGATGCTAATCTAAATCCGGAAGCGGATAAAAATTTACGAAAACACAATGTGTTTTTGCAATACAAGAATACTTTTTTAATTGGGTTTGAAGACATAAAAAGAGATAGTAAAGATTGCGATCAAGATTTTAATTATTTAATTATTTATGCAACCTCTAATCCAATTACCGCCATTGATACCAAGGGAGTTCAGGAAGCGGAAAAAACATTGGATGCAGATGGAGATGGTGTGCTTGACGAGTTGGATCAGTTTCCCAACGATCCGGCTAAAGCTTTTGTAAGCTATTATCCTTCTGAAACTAACTGGGGTACACTTGCTTTTGAAGATTTGTTTCCATTTGCAGGCGACTATGATATGAACGATATGGTGATAGGCTACCGTTATACCATGGTGTCGAATGCACAAAATAATGTGGTTGAAATGACAGCTGATTATAAGCCACTGGCCAATGGGGCATCATATCAGAATGCTTTTGGAGTGCAGTTTTCCTTTGCGCCAAGTTTAATTAAATCGGTAAGCGGACAAAATGTTGCAACTGGCCTGGCTAAATTCAGTGCCAATGGTACAGAAGCGGGTCAATCCAGGGCAGTTATTATACCCATCGACAATATGTATGCGGTATTAAAATATCCGAATGGTGCAGTTTTCGTGAATACCCGTGTTGATATGGATAAGACAACCGGAACACCTGTTTCTGTTTTAATTCAGTTTAATAGTCCGGTTTCTCCTACAACTCTAAATATTGCGAACAGCAATCCATTCCTGATTAGCAACCAAAGAAGAGGTTATGAAGTCCACTTGCCAGGATTTGCCCCTACTGATCTGGCAGATACGAAACTGTTTGGTACAGGGAATGATGATTCCAAACCAGGTACCAGCCGATATTATGTTTCTAAAGACAATTATCCTTGGGCATTGTATTTTGCCGAGACCTTGGCGTATCCTATTGAAGGAGCGGCCTTTAGTGAGGCATACCTACGTTTCTTAGAATGGGCTAAAAGTGGTGGTACCAGCTACAGAGATTGGTATTCCAATTCCGGAGCCGGATACAGAACCGTAGATAAGATTTACAATAAATAAGTATAAACTTATATTCGTTGAAAAAGCTGCAGGAATGCAGCTTTTTTTATTGAACAAAGCCGCTTCATTGTTGTTTCCTATATTGTTGTTTGGGTGTACCTTTGACACCCTAATTAAAATCGTTAAAAACACAATATAGATATGGAAAATAACCCAATGAATGCAGGGGCTGAAGGCAAGTGTCCTTTTACAGGCGCTACCGCTAAAGCCGTACAATCAGCTGGTGGTGGTACCAGAAACCGTGACTGGTGGCCCAATCAATTAAAGCTGAATATTCTTCGTCAGAATTCAAAGTTGTCTAATCCAATGGATGAGTCTTTCAATTATGCTGAAGAATTCAAAAGTCTTGACCTTGCTGCCGTTAAAAAAGATTTGACTGAATTAATGACCAATTCTCAGGACTGGTGGCCTGCTGACTATGGTCATTACGGACCTTTCTTTATCCGTATGGCCTGGCATAGTGCAGGTACTTACAGAACTGCAGATGGCAGAGGAGGAGCTTGTTCCGGTACACAACGTTTTGCTCCGTTGAACAGCTGGCCCGATAATACCAACCTGGATAAAGCCCGTTTGTTGTTATTGCCTATTAAACAAAAATATGGTCGCAAATTATCATGGGCCGACCTGATGATTTTAGCGGGTAATGTGGCTTTGGAATCTATGGGCTTTAAAACCTTTGGATTCGGTGGTGGTCGTGAAGATGTTTGGGAGCCTGAAGAAGATATTTACTGGGGTTCTGAGCGCGAGTGGTTGGGTGATAAGCGTTACACCGGCGACCGCGAATTAGAAAATCCATTGGCTGCAGTTCAGATGGGTTTAATTTATGTAAACCCTGAAGGTCCTAACGGCAATCCTGATCCACTGGCTTCTGCCCGTGATATCCGTGAAACTTTTGCCCGTATGGCCATGAATGATGAAGAAACCGTTGCCTTAATTGCAGGTGGTCACACATTCGGTAAAACCCATGGTGCTGCTGATCCAGGTAAATATGTAGGACCTGAGCCTGCTGCTGCCGGATTAGAAGAACAGGGTTTGGGTTGGAAGAATACTTTCGGAACCGGTAATGGTGAATACACCATCACCAGTGGATTAGAAGGTGCATGGACTACCACTCCAACCAAGTGGAGCAATAACTATTTCTGGAACTTATTCGGATATGAGTGGGAATTAACCAAGAGTCCTGCTGGTGCTCATCAGTGGATCCCTAAACATGGAATGGGTGCGGATTCTGTACCTGATGCACACAATCCAAACAAGCGTCATGTGCCTGTAATGCTAACTTCTGACTTAGCGTTAAGAGTAGATCCTGCTTACGAAAAAATTTCACGTAAGTTTCATGAGAACCCTGACTTGTTTGCCGATGCATTTGCAAGAGCATGGTTCAAGTTAACGCATCGTGATATGGGTCCTAAGGCTTTGTACTTAGGAGCTGAAGTACCTGCTGAAGAATTAATCTGGCAGGATCCTATTCCTGCGGCTACTTATCAACAAATTGATGCTGCAGATATTACTGCATTAAAAGCAGATATTCTAGCAACCGGATTAAGCGTTTCTGAATTGGTTTACACTGCATGGTCTTCTGCGGCTACTTTCCGTGGATCAGACAAGCGTGGTGGAGCCAATGGTGGACGTATCCGTTTAACTCCTCAGAAATACTGGGAGTCTAATCAACCCGCACAATTAACCAAAGTATTGGATGCATTGGAAGGTGTGCAAAAATCCTTTAATGCAAAAGCCGGAGACAAGCAGGTTTCCATGGCAGACCTGATTGTATTGGGTGGTTGCGCAGCAATTGAAAAAGCGGCAAAAGATGGCGGATACAATGTAACTGTTCCGTTTACTCCTGGCAGAACCGATGCTTCTCAGGAACAAACTGATGTTGAATCATTTGGTGTATTAGAACCTATTGCGGATGGTTTCAGAAACTATGCAAAACGCAAGTATACTTTGTCTGCTGAAGAATTGTTGATTGACAAAGCGCAATTGCTAACCTTAACTGCACCAGAAATGACTGCATTGGTAGGTGGTATGCGTGTATTGGATGCTAACTACAATAATACCAAGCATGGTGTATTCACCAACAAGCCTGGTGTGTTGAGCAATGATTTCTTTGTGAACCTGTTAGACCTTGGTCATACCTGGGCTCCAGCCAACGATCATAAAGACACATTTGAAGCACGCGATCGCAAGACTGGTGCTGTTAGGTGGACGGGTACCCGCGTTGATCTGGTATTTGGTTCTAACTCTGAACTACGTGCTATTGCAGAAGTTTACAGCTGTGCAGATGGTAAAGATAAGTTTGTAAAAGACTTTGTTGCTGCATGGGACAAAGTGATGAACCTTGACCGTTTTGACATCAAGAAGTAAATTTTAGTTGTGTTATTATAAAGGCCCCGGGATTTTTTCCGGGGCTTTTTTGTTGGGGAATGCTTGTTATATTTGAGCAAGAACATCATCGCATTTTATGAAATCCAGAACCCTGATTTATTTTTTCAGTTTTTCTTT
>CALEST010000293.1 GCA_937907555.1 uncultured Sediminibacterium sp. | reverse complement strand
ACTCTCTCCCATTACAGTACCAGGAAAGGTTTCCTCAAATTCACTGGGGTCACTTTCTATATTGAAAACAGCTAAACTGGAACCTGTTAGTAGCTGGAATACTGCAATCTGGTTAACCGGAATGTATTTTTCCGCGTCATTAAAATCACAGGCAAACATGAGTTTTTTTACAGGTTTAAAAACAGTATTAGCAGGTACAATAATTAATGGCAAAGAAGTATTTTCTGCAATATGAACCGTATTGCTTCCAATCAGGGTTTCTTCCAATGCGCCGCCACCGGTAATCCCCATCACCACCAGTTCAATCGGATCTTTCTCCTGCAAATCTTCCAATGCAGAAAGTATAGAACCATACACAGCCAGGGTATCAAAAATGATTTTAGTATCAGCATATTTAACCAGTAAATCAGCTCTGAACTGCAAGAGTCTGCTTTCAGCCGTTTCTCTAAACCCATCTACTTCCGGTATTTGAATACCCGGCATCATAGGATCAATGGCAACGGGAATTTCATACGCATGCAAAAGGATTATGCGCTCTGCGTTTACCTGCATAGCAAAATGCACGGCGTAGTCAGCAGCATTGCTGGCAGTAGCTGAAAAATCGGTAGGTAAAACGATGGTTTTCATGATTCGGTGATTTAGCATGAAGTTCCTACTAAATTCCAACACAAAAAATGAAAAAAATCATGAATTATAAATTTTCTATAATTCCGGCAATCCCTTGTCCACCACCCACACAGGCAGTTACCATTCCGTACTTTTTATTCAAACGCTTCATGTCATTCAAAACCTGTACAGTTAATTTACAACCTGTACAACCCAAAGGATGGCCCAATGCAATAGCGCCCCCATTTATATTCACTCTGGAAGGATCCAGACCCAATTCTCTAATAACTGCCAATGACTGAGATGCAAATGCTTCATTTAATTCAAATAAATCAATATCAGACAAATTCATGCCTGCCTGTTTCAATACTTTGGGGATGGCGGCAACCGGACCAATTCCCATGATTCTGGGATGCACGCCTGCAGAAGCACAATTCACTAATCTTCCAATGGGTTGCAGTCCCAGAGAATTCATCATTCTTTCGCTCATTACAAGTGCAAAAGCAGCACCGTCACTGGTTTGAGAAGAGTTACCAGCAGTAACTGATCCGTTAATGGCAAATGCGGGCTTTAATTTACCAAGGCCTTCTACCGTGGTATCAGCTCTTAATCCCTCATCTGTATCCACTACATAGGATCGGGTTGCTTTTTTACCCTTTTCATTTAAATAGGTTTCTTCTACTGTAATAGGAAGTATACCCGATTTAAAATAACCATTCTCAATTGCAATCTTCGCTTTCATATGCGACTGGTAGGCAAACTCATCCTGGTCTTCTCTGGATACATTAAATTCTTTGGCAACAGCTTCTGCTGTTAAGCCCATGCTTAAATAATAATCTGGTTCATCTTTTGCTATCGCATAGGAAGGAACGGTTTTCCATCCGGCAGTGGGAACCATGCTCATGCTTTCTGTTCCACCTGCAATAATGCATTCAGCCATACCTGTTCTTATTTTAGCAGTAGCAGTTGCAATGCTCTCTAACCCACTTGCACAATACCGGTTGATAGTAATTCCCGCTGCATCAATACCCAATGCTTTAGCCGCGATAATTCTTCCAAACTGCAAGCCCTGTTCTGCTTCCGGAACAGCGTTTCCCACAATCACATCATCCACCAGCTTGGTATCCAGCTGAGGTACGGAAGCAACCAATCCCTTGATAACTTCTACAGCCAGATCATCGGGTCTGAAAAATCGGAATCCACCTTTCTTACTTTTCGTTACTGCGGTTCTGTAACCTGCTACAATGTAAGCTTCTTGCATAAACTGAATTTATAGTACCAAATGTAAGAAAAAGGTTTAAAAGTTGTTTATGCAACTAAATTTTAAATGGCCCTTTGGGGGTATTTTCGCAAAAACTCATCAATTGTACACGTTAATCAGAAATCTGTTATTCAAGGCGCCTCCTGAAAAAGTCCACTATTTTTCAATGAATAGCCTGAAAATAGCCACTTCTCTGGGGCTGGGCGACACCTTAATCAGGAATTCCTTTCAATACAAAGAGACCGACCTGGGAAAAACCGTCATGGGGATTCATTTTAAAAACCCTGTAGGACTGGGTGCCGGATTCGATAAAAATGCAGCTTATCTGCATGAACTGGAAGCATTGGGATTTGGGTTTGTAGAAATAGGAACAGTAACACCTAAAGCTCAGGCAGGAAACGACCTCCCGCGCCTGTTCAGATTACCGGCAGATCAGGCATTAATTAACCGGATGGGTTTTAACAATGGAGGGGTAGAAGCCATCAAAAAAAGACTGGTCAACTGGAACAGTCGTGGAAAAAACAGCGACCTGATAGTAGGTGGAAATATTGGTAAAAACAAAGTGACCCCAAACGAAGAAGCCTGGAAAGATTATACCATTTGCTTTAATGAGCTGCACCATGAAGTAGATTATTTTGTAGTAAATGTAAGTTCCCCCAATACGCCTGGCTTAAGAGAGCTTCAGGAAAAAGATGCGCTCAGGAAAATATTCGGGGAGCTC
>CALEST010000292.1 GCA_937907555.1 uncultured Sediminibacterium sp. | reverse complement strand
TGTTAGCCGGATATCATCCGGTATTTCTTTGGCTATCATTTTATTGGTTTTAAAGTCTACTTTGGTCCAGAGTGGATAACCAAAATCCTTTGAAACCATTACCAGTGAACCATTCTTCCAGTTATAAACATTATAGACCCAATAATTATGTCCGTTATAATTGGTAGTGGTACAGCCCAGAATTTCTGCAATGCCATCTTTGTTGAAATCGTATTCTTTTTCTGCAGAAAAATCTACAAAACTGAAAACCCGGTACTTGTTCTGCTGACTCATTAAAAACACTTTGTAATTCAGCAATGCAGCCGATCCGTTTCCTCCGGTATAGATGCGGAACTTAATATCAGGAATTCCGTCTCCGTTAAAATCGGCAATTTCAGCAGCAGGTAAAATATGAAGAAACCAAAAGGGAACCTGTAATTTTTGCACCACTTTATTTTGCTGGTACAGAATAATCTGAGAAGCTTCTGTGGTTTGTTCCAATTCCTGTAAATGAATTTGATCTATTGCCAATCCTTTGATCCCCTTAACCTGAATCTGAAGTAATTTATTTTCAATAGTAGTATCAATGACCTGGCTGATTTTAGCTTTCTGGTAAACCAATGGCTTACTGGTTGCAAAAAAGTTGGGATGCTGAATCGTCTTTTGCTGTCCATGCGCAACCAAAACAAGAAATACTATACTAGAAAACAATAAAACTTTTTTCATACAAGAGGATTGCTACAATTTAAACAATGCCTGATACTCGCGCAAAAAAAATCTCCTCCGGAACAAGTCCAAAGGAGATATTAGGGCAGGGATTAACTGCTATCGAATTAACTGCAACCCATGCTGGTACCGCAGTTCAAACACTTGTAACAGGTTCCGCTTCTGATGGTTAAATGACCGCAAGTGCTACAAGCAGGTGCATCACTCTGCATGCTCTTGGCGGCTGCATTCACTGCATCCATTCCACTATTGCCGGCAGCTGCAGTTGTAGTAGCTGCTGCTCTTTGTAGTTTAGGAGAAGCAGGACCTTCAGCAGGGCTTGTATTGGGAGAAGGAGCCGTTACTCTTACACTACTCAACTCGGGCTTTCCCAAAAAAGTAGCATCTCCCTCCTCTCCTGTATTACCTACAGTGGGTCTGTCCAGTACATGAACCAAATCGGTTCTGTTCAGGTATTCGTAGCCCAACGCACGGAACACAAAGTCTACCAATGAAGTAGTGGTTTTGATATTCGGATGGTCTACCATACCAGCTGGCTCAAAGCGGGTGAAAACAAATTTATCTACAAACTCTTCTAACGGAACACCATATTGTAAACCTACAGAAACGGCAATGGCAAAACAGTTCATTAAGCTGCGAAGGGTGGAACCTTCTTTCGCCAGATCAATGAAAATTTCTCCCAATGTACCATCGCTGTACTCACCGGTTCTTAAGAAAACAACCTGGCCGCCAATCTTGGCTTTTTGTGTAAATCCTCTTCTCTTGGCTGGTAAGGATTTTCTTTCAACGATTCTGGACAAAGCACGCTTCAATTCTGTATCGGTAGATGCAGTCATGCGCTTGGTTACTTCTTCCAGTAACTCATCTACTGTTAGCTGACCCAAATCAACAATGGTAGAAGCTTCTGCCACCGCTGTTTCAACAGCAGCTTCTTCTGTAGCCGTATCTTCTGTTTTCTTTTTCTTTTCGCTCTTGTTGCTTAAAGGCTGGCTTAGTTTTGAACCATCACGGTATAAAGCATTTGCTTTAAGACCCAACTGCCAGCTAAGCATGTAGCAATCTGCAATTTCTTCTACCGTTGCTTCATGAGGCAGGTTAATGGTTTTGGAAATAGCACCGCTTAAGAATGGCTGACAAGCGGCCATCATTCTGATATGCCCGTAAGCATGAATATATCTTTCTCCTTTCTTACCACATTTATTGGCACAATCGAATACAGGCAGGTGAGCATCTTTCAGGTATGGCGCACCTTCTACTGTCATGGTACCACATACATAATCATTGGCTGCTTCAATTTCATCTTCTGTAAAGCCCAATGCTTCCAGCAGATTAAAGCTCCAGTCTTCGTATTGTGCAGGACTAAAGCCCAGACGCTGCATGCACTCATCACCCAATGTGAATCGGTTAAAGATGAAAGCAATTTCAAAAGCAGATCTGGCAGCTCCGTTTAATTTTTCAATTTCAGCTGGGGTGAATCCTTTAGCAGCCAAACTTGCATTGTTAATATAAGGTGCATTTTCAAAACTTGCTGAACCTACAGCATATTGCTCAATGGCTTTGGCTTCAGATTCATTGTATCCCAGGTTCTTCAAGGCCTGAGGAACAGATTGGTTGATGATTTTGAAATAACCCCCACCGCTCAGTTTTTTAAATTTCACCAAAGCAAAATCGGGTTCAACACCTGTAGTATCGCAATCCATTACCAGACCAATGGTACCGGTAGGCGCAATCACGGTTGTCTGGGCATTGCGGTAGCCGTATTTCTCTCCTAACTGAACGGCATCATCCCAGGCACGGGTGGCTGCTTTCAACATATAATCAGGACAGTACTGAGCCTTAATACCCTGTGGCTTAATTTCAAGACCTACATAAGCTTCTGTTGCATCGTAAGCAGCAGCGCGATGGTTGCGCATTACGCGTAACATATCTTCCTTGTTTTCTTCATACTTATCGAATGTTCCAAGGAAGGAAGCCATTTCTGCAGAAGTTTTGTAAGCAACCCCGGTCATAATGGCCGAGATTGCACCTGCAATCCCTCTTGCTTCTTCACTATCATAAGCAATACCGCTTACCATTAACATAGAACCCAGGTTGGCAAAACCAAGGCCCAGTGTTCTGTAATCGTAAGACAACTGAGCTACTTCTTTAGATGGGAACTGAGCCATCAATACAGAAATCTCCAACACAGTGGTCCACAAACGGGTAGTGTATTCAAACCCTTCTACATCAAAAATATTGGTGTCATCATCGTGAAACTTGCGAAGGTTGATGGAAGCAAGGTTACATGCGGTGTTGTCCAGGAACATGTACTCTGAACAAGGGTTGGAAGCATTGATGCGTCCTCCTTTTGGACAGGTATGCCATTCGTTGATGGTAGTATCGTATTGTGTACCAGGATCAGCACAACGCCATGCTGCATAGGCAATTTTATCCCAAACTTCTCTGGAAGGAATTTTCTTCATGACTCTGCCATCTGTTCTGGCTTTCAATTCCCAGTCTCTTCCTTCTTCCAAAGCATGGAAGAATTCATTCGGGATTCTTACCGAGTTGTTAGAGTTCTGGCCAGATACAGTTGCATAAGCTTCTCCTTCGTATCCATTATCGTAACCTGCAGCTACCAGGGCAGCTACTTTCTTCTCTTCCTCTACTTTCCAGTTGATGAATTCCATGATTTCCGGATGATCTAAATCCAGACAAACCATTTTGGCTGCACGACGGGTTGTACCACCACTCTTAATAGCACCGGCAGCACGGTCTCCGATTTTCAGGAAGCTCATTAAACCACTGGAAGTACCTCCACCGCTTAGTTTTTCACCACTTCCACGAATCTGAGAGAAATTGGTACCTACTCCGGAACCATATTTGAAAATTCTGGCTTCACGGGTCCACAAGTCCATGATACCACCTTCGTTCACCAAATCATCACTTACACTCAAAATAAAACATGCATGCGGCTGAGGACGCTCATATGCATTGGTTGACTTTTTTAATTTACCATCTTTAGGATCTACAAAATAGTGACCTTGTGGCTTACCAGTAATGCCGTACACTTCGTGCAAACCGGTATTGAACCACTGTGGTGAATTGGGAACACATGCCTGATTCAGAATGCTATACGCCAATTCATCATAGAATACCTGTGCATCTTTTTCACTGGCAAAATAACCATAGCGTTCACCCCATACTCTCCAGCAATGGGCCATTCTATGTGCTACCTGCTTTACACTGGTTTCTCTGCCTAAAGAACCATCGGGTTGTGGCACACCTGCTTTCCTGAAATATTTCTGAGCTAGAATATCTGTAGCAATCTGGCTCCATTGTTTGGGAACCTCTACATTATTCATTTCAAAAACTTTTTCACCGTTTGGATTTTTAATTACGCTGTCGCGGTAATCATACTCAAACATATCATAAGGACTTACACCATCTTTGGTGAAGCGGCGGCTGAATTGCAAGCCTTTGGGAGTGCGTGGATTAGGCATATCGAAATTGTGGTTTAAGATGTATTTAACAGTTTTCCCAAAACCGTGTTAAATCGGCTGGTTGACGAAAATATCCTTCCATTTTCAAAATCCAATAGTGGAAATATGCACAGCTTGTGGATAAGGAAGGTGGATAATTTCAGAGCTCAAATCCACATTGAATTTCCCTGATTATACACAGGTGTCAATAAGATTTTTAGGTAATATTGCAGAAATGATAGGTTGATGTTTTTAGCTCAAAAAGTTAAACAAACCTCCATTTACCTCCCCCCGGCATTGGCAACCTCATTTAAAATGCTTTAAACGAAAACTTTTCTGCATTTTTGTACCACCATCCTATAAGAATGAAGCAAAACATTTATCATCAATTCATTACCAAAAAAAGTTCGGGGAAAAAGTCCTTTGCCGTACTGATAGACCCTGATAAGGTGAATGCCAAAAGCATTGCGGAATTGGTAAAATTGTCGATTGAAGCGAAAGTGGATTATTTCTTTGTGGGCGGCAGCCTGGTGATTTCTCATCATTTAGACGAATGCATCCAGCAAATTAAAGCCGCCTGTTCCATACCCGTCATTTTATTTCCCGGCTCTCCTTCCCAGGTAAGCAAATACGCAGACGCATTGTTATACCTGTCTTTGATTTCCGGGAGAAACCCTGAATTACTGATTGGTCAGCATGTGATATCTGCCCCCTTTGTTAAAAAATCCGGTCTGGAAATCATGCCTACCGGATACATGGTGATTGACGGAGGTGCTCCTACAACAGTAAGTTATATTTCCAATGCATCTCCCATTCCGGCAGACAAAAGCGAAATTGCCATGTGCACTGCCATGGCAGGCGAAATGCTGGGCATGAAATTGATTTATATGGATGCAGGTAGTGGCGCCAGACGACCTATTACAGAGCATATGATTGAAAAAGTAGCCCAGCATATTGATGTTCCGCTCATTATTGGTGGAGGTATTGTTGATCCGGAGAAAGCCTACCTGAACTGCAAGGCAGGTGCCGATATCATTGTAGTTGGGAATGCAATTGAAAAAGATTTTTCCCTGATTACCGAAATCAGTGCTGCCATTCATTCCGTTGCCAATGTTAATGCGGGTTAATTCAGCATGTCCAGTCTTTTCCCCATTGTTAATGAACCACTACAGCTATTACCTTATGATGGGCTGGCTATTTATTACGGCAGTGTCTTCTCTTTGGTAGAAATACAGGAATTTAAAAAATTGCTATTAGAAGAAATTGCCTGGGAGAACGATCAGATCCGCATGTTCGGAAAAGAGATTGTTACCAAAAGAAAAGTGGCCTGGTACGGAGACCAGCCATTTATATACCGGTATTCCAACAGTTCAAAAACGGCTTTGCCTTTTACCGGCACACTGTATGGTATACGAAAAAGAATCGAATCCATTTCCGGAGAAAACTACAATTCCTGTTTACTGAATTTGTACCACAACGGCGATGAATCCATGGGTTGGCATAGCGACAATGAAAAGGAATTAAAAAAACACGGAGCCATCGCTTCTGTTAGTTTTGGAGCTGAGAGAAGATTTTGTTTTAAACACAGAAATACGCAGGATAAAAAAGAAATTGAACTCGAAAACGGAAGCCTGCTGGTGATGAAAGGAACCATACAGGAAAACTGGTTGCACCAGCTTCCTCCTTCCAGAAAAATAAAAGAAAGCAGAATCAACCTAACTTTCAGAACAATTGTATCATGAAGCCCAAGCAAAACCTCTTTAAAAAATTCTGGAAGAACCTTGGACCGGGGTTGGTTACCGGATCCAGCGATGATGATCCCTCTGGCATTGCCACTTATTCTCAGGCAGGTGCACAATTTGGTCTGGGAACACTTTGGGCGGCTTTATTAACTTTCCCTATGATGGCTGCCGTTCAGGAAATGTGTGGCCGAATTGGACTGGTTACCCAAAAAGGGCTGACGGGAACATTGAAAGCGCATTATTCCAAACCCGTTTTGTATGGCGTTGTATTGTTGAGTTTCCCTGCAATCGTTTTAAATATTGGTGCCAATATTGCGGGTATGGGCGCCGTAGGGAACTTGCTTTTCCCATCCATCGATGCCAATTTTTTCAGTGCCAGTTTCACCATGATTCTGCTGGTATTGATTATTTATCTTCCCTATGAAAAAATTGCTTCCGTACTAAAATACCTCTGTCTGGTATTGTTGTTTTACATTATTGTTCCTTTCCTGTACAAGCAGGATATCAAAGCCATTTTAAAAAGCACTTTCTTACCTGAAATTCAATTAAACAAAGCATACCTGGCCATGTTGGTTGCCATTTTAGGTACCACCATTTCACCGTATTTGTTTTTCTGGCAAGCTACCATGTCTATTGAAGATTTAAAACACCGAAAACAAAAACTGGTAGTGAACAAGAAAGTAATTGCTGCCATGAAACAGGATATTGATACCGGCATGCTGTTTTCGAATATTGTGATGTACTTCATTATTCTGGCTACTGGTACGGTTTTATTCAATGCAGGCATTCATCAGATAGACACAGTTGAAGATGCAGCCAAAGCATTGAAACCTTTGGCCGGTGATGCTGCATATATTTTGTTTGCCCTTGGCATTATTGGCACAGGATTTCTGGCAATACCGGTACTAAGCGGGGCCCTCTCCTATATGATTACAGAAATATTCAATTGGGAAAACGGACTGGATAAAAAATTTCATGAAGCGAAAGCATTTTATTCCATCATCACCCTCTCGCTTATTCTGGGTCTTGGCATCAATTATTTAGGCATATCTCCCATTAATGCACTGATATATTCAGCCATTTTATATGGACTAACAGCTCCGGTACTCATTGCAGTAATTCTGCATATTTCGAACAATAAAAAAATCATGGGACAATACAGGAACGGACTTTGGAGTAATGTATTTGGATTGCTTGCCTTTGTGTTAATGTCGCTTGCTGCTGTTGGCTTATTCCTGTTTCAATAATTTTAAATTGCTGTATCTTTAAGCAGAGGGTAGCTAATAGCCCTGACATTATGTTTTTAAAGACATTGCATCTGACGATTGTTTTCACCCTGCTCTGTATCAACAGTTTTTCTCAGCTTACCGAACAGGAAGGATATGTTCCGGTTACCGGTGGAAAAATCTGGTATCGCGTTATAGGAAAAGGAAAAGGCTTACCGCTCCTGTTAACCCATGGTGGCCCGGGAGGAACCAGCCGTTCTTTTTATCAGTTTGTTTCTATTGGCAATGACCGCCCCATCATTTTGTTTGATCAACTGGGCAGTGGAAGGTCTGGATATCATACCGATACCAGCTTATTAAAAGTTCCTTTTTTCGTTGAACAGGTGAAAGCATTGGTGGATCATTTATCACTGGATTCATTTTACCTGCATGGTCATTCCTGGGGAACAGCACTGGCCCTGGAATATTATTTAAAATACCCTCAAGGCATAAAGGCCATTATTTTCAACAGTCCATATTTCAGTACAGAGGTCTGGAAAAAAGACGCAGATACTTTAATCAGCACCCTTCCGGTTTCCATCCAGAAAGCCATTGCAGATGGTGAGAGAACCCGGGATTTTAATTCAGAAGCGTATCAAAATGCCAATACCGTTTTTGCCAAAAACTTTGGTGTGCGCAATACCAGACTAACCAGTCCATGGGACACCTTAACGGCTCCCAGCAATGGCTTTATATACAATTACATGTGGGGTCCCACAGAGTTTACTGCAACCGGCACTTTAAAAAACTATGACAGAATTGGCAGCTTATCTTCCATTACTGTACCTACACTTTTTATTACCGGTGAATATGACGAAGCAAGACCCGCTACGGTTGCCCGATTAAGCAAGCTAGTGAAGCAAAGTCAGTTCGGAATAATAAAAGGGGCAGGACATGGTACCATGCACGACAACCGTGCAGAGAATATTCGTTTTATAGCATCCTTTTTACAATCTTTAGAAAAAACCAATCCAATATCAAAATGAAAATTTTAGTCCCCACCGATTTTTCAGACAATTCCAAAGCTGCCCTTTATTTCACAGCCAGTCTGGCAAAGCAGATACCTAACACCGCAGTTGTATTTTATTCAGCAGTTCAAATCATGCAGCCGGATACCTGGAATCTTTCCTTTTACCAGGAATATGAAAAAGAAGAGAAAAAAAGATTGACACAGTCATTGGAAAAATGGGTAAAATCCACTTTGGGCAGCCAGTTAAAATATTTGTCCTCCTGCAAATACCAGATTGATTTTGTGAATGGAACAGAACAGGCCATTATTCAGGCTTCCCTTAAATTCAAATGCCAGTTTATTTGTATTGCCACCAATGGAGCTGGTGTTTTAAGAAAACTGATGGGCACCCACACGGCTTATCTGGTAAATCATTCCAGTGTGCCCGTATTGGCCATTCCTTCAAAATACAAAGTAAGTCCTTTGCAAAATATTCTTTATGTTTCCGACTTTGAAAACCTGAACAAGGAATTAAAAAAAATAAGCTCCTTCACCAACGCAATAAAAGCCAATATAAAAGTATTGCACTATGCCAGAATGGGAGTGAGTCATCCGGAAACAAAAAAGAAAGCAGCCATATTTGAGCAAGCAAAGTATCAACATATACAACCTGTAATCCTTGCAACCAATCTTGAATCTTCTTTAATTGAAAGGCTTACGAAATTCATTAAAAAAGAAAAACCCGGATTAATTGTACTGTTTACCAAACAGAAGAAAGGATTTTTTGAAAGATTGTTTCTTCCCAGTAAATCAGCTGAATTAACCTACACTACCAAAGTTCCTACTTTGATTTTTCCAAAATAAAGCAGGCATGAAAAATAGGCTTATCCTTATGCTGTGGCTGGGATTGCTGGGAACAGTGCAGGAATCTACTGCACAGGAAAAGCAAAGACCCAGGAATCAGGGAATTGTAATTGGCGTTTTACCAACCGGCAAATACAATAGCATTATTGATGTTACAGGTGTGGCAGTTGGTCATACCACCCTTATACAAGCAGACTCCATTAGAACTGGTGTAACCGCTATCCTTCCGCATGGCGGGAATCTCTTTCAACAAAAAGTTCCGGCAGCCATTTATACAGGCAATGGATTTGGGAAGCTGGCAGGAAGCACACAGGTAAACGAACTGGGCAATCTGGAAACTCCGATTGTATTAACCAATACCCTGAGCGTTCCGAATGCAATGAATGCATTGATCAGTTATACCCTAAGCTTGCCTGGCAATGAAAGAGTCAGTTCTGTAAATGCAGTGGTTGGCGAAACCAATGATGGATTTCTGAATGATATCAGAGGAAGACATGTAAAGGAAGAACATATTTTATCTGCTATTAGCAACGCAAGTACCAATAATCTGGAAGAAGGCTCCATTGGTGCCGGTACAGGTACTGTATGTTTTGGTTTTAAAGGGGGGATTGGAACTGCCTCCAGAAAGCTACCCGCGAAACTGGGCGGATACACAGTAGGGGTAATGGTTCAATCTAATTTTGGCGGAGTGCTCAGCATTGACGGCGTTCCGGTTGGGGAGCATTTACAGAAATTCAG
>CALEST010000291.1 GCA_937907555.1 uncultured Sediminibacterium sp. | reverse complement strand
ATGATCTAAATGCCCAGCCTGGAAAGCTGCATCCTGCCTGTTATCGGTAAACCCAATTACTTTTCTCTCGTTGGTGGGTGATGCACTCAATGATGCGGTAACAATAACATTTGTACCCGTTGCACGACCAATGGAGTTAAGTAAAAACAATTTTGAATACTCGGTTGAACTACCTGTATGCTCTGTTCTGCAAGAAGGACAATAGGACAATGGGAATGGCATTAAAGTGCCTGTTTCTTTGTCATCATCATGATAAGTAGTAAATGTATTTGCCTGTGAATCTAAGATACCCAACACTGGTCTTTTCTCTTTATGAGAACTTTTTAATTCCCGTCTTTTAGGTGTTAACCAATGTTTGGGTATTTTATCTAAACTCTCTTTAAACTTGGGTGAATAATAGCCTGATTTATCTTTACTGGCATCATCCTGAAATGTCCAAGGACTGGCTTCATTGGTTTGTTCATCATATCGCATTCCATAATATTCCTCTCCGCAGGTACGACAAAAATGTAAAGGATATAATGTGGTAATGCCTCTGCCTTCCTTTTCACATTTTGGGCAAGTTGTTTCGCCACTATCACTCAAGTAGCTGCAAATTTCTGTTAAGCATCCTCTGAGTTCTGAACCCTGGTTATAAAAGGCATGTACTTTTGGTACAAAACGTGGTACTTCTCTTCCCATTTCAGACATTACTGTACCCATCATTCCAAGTATCAAGCCTGCCTGAATTTCCAGCTTGCAGGCTTCCTCAGAAACTCCGGGTCTTAATTTATTTTTATAAACATCAGCCAGCTTTCCAAAGTCTTTTACTTCCTTTAACGATTGTTCTAAGAAGCTTAATATTTTTGATTTCTTTAGTTCTTCTCCTAAAGACAGGTTATTCATTTTCCCGGTATAAGGATAACCCATTAATGGCTCAAATAACGGAAGTGTTGTTGCGACATTTTCACTGTCGAATAATTCAAAATCTTTTTCCGTAATGGATATAGATGGTGAAATAATATCACCATTGTACTCAATTGTTTTATCTTCTTCTTCCACCACTACGTTGGTAGCAGAAAAATCTTCTCCGAAAATACGGGTGGCAAAACCGGCCACTGCATCGGCTGAACCTGCACCATCCAAATCATTGGCCATAGTTGCCGATGTACCAATGCAAAGGAGCTTGCCTTTGGTTTCTGTTTTTTGTTTAAGTCTGCGTATCAGGAAAGCTACATCAGCACCTTGCTTGCCGCTGTAAGTGTGCAATTCATCCAATACCAGGAAACGGAGGTTGCGTTTTATTTCTTCCCTGAACAAAGCTGCATCATCGTTGCGGGTGAGCAACAATTCCAGCATCACATAGTTGGTGATTAAAATATCGGGGGGTGTTCTGCGTTGCTGTTCCCTGTCAATAATTTCTGAATTGTTAGGCATAGCATCTTCACCAAATACATCTTTGTAAGCCCTTAAAGCTTCCTCACCTGTATGTTGTGTATCGCCAGTATATAATCCTATGGTTAAGCCTGAATCATTTAGTTTTTTTGCCAGTTCTTCGTATTGCGTATTGGCTAATGCATTCATAGGGTAAATAATGATGGCCTTGATCCCCTTTACACCTTTGGCTGACTGCTCCAGGCAATGGCTTACGACGGGTAATTCAAAACAAATGGATTTACCCGAACCTGTACCAGTAGTTACAA
>CALEST010000290.1 GCA_937907555.1 uncultured Sediminibacterium sp. | reverse complement strand
ATCCAGGTGTGCACCAATCATTACGATTTCATTTTTCAACACTGGGTCGGTTCCTGGAATTTCACCAATTACATTGTATCCCTGTAAATCCTTGGTATGGAATTTTGTTTTTACTTCCACATCCAGTTTTACGGGTGTGCCTGTTTTGGCAATGCGCAACAAACTGTTGAAATCTTCCAGGCCAAGCGCAATGTCTAAAAAGTTTTCAGGAGCCGTGCCCTGATAGGCACCGCCACCTTGTGCAAACACGGTACCATCATGGCTTCTGGTGCCTCCGCTGCTTAGCAATGCAACAGCACCTTCGGCCTTCGCCATGTCTTTTAAAATGGCCATCATACGTGCAGCACCGCCACCACGCTGAGCAGCCATGGCCTGCATTTGTCTTCTTTGTGCAGCCGTGTCTACAGGTCTTGCAGGTGCAAGGGTTGCAGCTTCCATCTTCGCTAATTCTTCATCGGTATATCTTACTGCATCGGCTTTAAAACTGTGCTTGTAATTGGTTAGCTGATCCAGCATAATCACTTTGCCTTTTAGCTGACCTGCATATTTTTGTAATTCAGTACTGTCTTTGGCGCTGATCACCAATACTTCTGCAGACTGCAATTTTTTATTGCCTGCTGTCCAGGTCTTGGGATAAATCATGATGGGTTTGTAATAGGGGGCAGTCATGGCCATATAGGATTTCTCCAGTTCCCAGCCTTTTCCGAATTCTCCCCAGGCATCCAGCTCTGCTTTTTCTACTCCGAAGCCTTTTAAGGCATTGATGGCATAATTGGCTGCGCGATTGTAACCAGGAGAATTGGCCAGACGCGGGCCACTCATATCGGTCAGGTTAAAGACGATGTTCATTACTTTGGAATTTTCCAGTCCTTCTTTGCGGATGCGATTGATGACTGCCTGATCAACGGGCTCAGTCTGGGCCATGGCCATAATAGGGGCGGCCATTGCCATAAGCAGGGAATGCTTTACAAATTTTCTCATATGATTTTGTTTAATTCGAGTCTGTTAATGTAGTTTTTTTCTCTAACAAATGGGCAAGGATTTTATGAGTGGATGAGTAGTACCTTTGCCGCATGCGCAAATGGTCTATGCAGGAATTAGGGCGTAAATCGGTGGAAGATTTTAAGCAAGCCGATAAAACGCCGCTGGTAGTGGTGCTCGATAATATTCGCAGCATGCACAATGTGGGCTCGGTCTTTCGTTCGGCCGATGCTTTCTTAATTGAGAAAATGGTGCTTTGTGGCTATACGCCCCGTCCGCCGCACAGGGATATTCACAAAACGGCCTTGGGTGCTACAGAAACCGTTGCCTGGGAGTACGCCGAAACCACGGTGGAAGCGGTTCAATCCCTGCAGGCCAATGGCTATAAAGTATATGCCATTGAACAGGCAGAAGGGGCAGTGTTCCTGCACGAGTTTAATCCGGGTAACGAAAAGATAGCCATTGTAATGGGCAATGAAGTAGAAGGGGTTTCCGATGAAGTGCTGGATATTTGTGATGGTTGTATTGAAATTCCGCAACTGGGTTCCAAGCATTCACTGAACATTTCAGTGGCGGCTGGCATTATATTATGGGCGTTGACAGAGAAAACAGTGTTCAATCAACCCTAACTGTTTTTGCGATGGCCCAATTTTGATGATGTATTAAATGCTGTGTATTGAAGCCGATAAAAAATTACCTCAGTCTCGTTAAATTTTCGCATACCATTTTTGCAATGCCTTTTGCATTCATTGGTTTTTTTCTGGCCATACCGCAGGCTTCTGCTTCAGGTGAATGTGTAATTATGCCTGGAACCATGTCTGGTTTGTTGTCGCCCATTTTGTTGCAGAAATTTGCGTTGGTACTGGTTTGTATGGTTACTGCACGCAATGCGGCCATGGCTTTTAACCGCTATCTAGATCGTCATTTTGATGCATTGAATCCGCGTACCGCCATT
The DNA here is from genome assembly GCA_937907555.1 of uncultured Sediminibacterium sp. Taxonomy (GTDB): domain Bacteria; phylum Bacteroidota; class Bacteroidia; order Chitinophagales; family Chitinophagaceae; genus Sediminibacterium. Next base: position 90 of record CALEST010000290.1, on the reverse strand, counting down.
CGTGAAATTCCTGCCGGTATTTTGTCTGCAGAATCGGCCCTTCGTTTTGTAATCGGGAACAGCATCATCTTTGTAATTGCTACCTGGTTT
>CALEST010000289.1 GCA_937907555.1 uncultured Sediminibacterium sp. | reverse complement strand
CTCTTGCACCCCATGCAAGCACGCTAGCCGGACTGCGCCATGCCCCGATTGATGGTCGTAATTATAGCCATTCTTCTTGGATTTGGCAACCCTGAAGAAAGTAAGGTTACAGTCACGAAAATCCATAGAAATAAAAAAAGGCAAAAAAGGAGAGTTCCAATCATAATGTAATTTTGGACAAAACAAAGAAAGGAACTCTCGCCATGACAGCAGGAACTGTCGATATTATTATAACCATTAGAGCAAATGAAAGTACAAAAGAAATCTCCAAAAAACTAAAAATGGACGATTTAGAAAGCAATTTATCGCATCTCAGCAAAGAGATCAGTGGAGAACTAAGCAGAGAAGTCATGGATCTGGTAGATGAGCAAATCAGACGACAGGTGCCCTCAAACTGGAAGAACGTTGGGCGGGAAAAACGGAGTATTCAGTTCGAACATGGATATACAACGTACTATCGGCGGATTTATATGGATGAACAGGGAGTGCGCAGAAAACCACTGGATGAATTGATGAACATGAAGCCATACGAGCGCAATAGTCCAAAAATACGGGAGATTGGTTGTGTACTAGCAGCCAACAGCACCTACCGGATGGCATCACAAAACCTGAGCTTTCTAACCCATCATTATTTCAGTCCAAACAGTATTCAGCGCATGGTGTGGCAGGTGGGTAACCAAATCTGCCAGCAAGAGAATAACTTTCAATCGTCAAAATCCGGAGAGATCATGGCGGACATTTTGTATGCGGAAAGTGATGGAGTATGGCTTCATTTACAGCATGAAAACAAGAGAAAGACAGAGGTGAAAGTAGCTGTGATCTACACCGGTAAGAACGGAATTGGAAAAGGGCGATATAAGTTGCAAAATAAAGTGGTATTGACCCATTTAGGCGGCAGTACTGGTCAATGGCAAGAGAAATTACGGGAATGGGCTGATGCACACTACGACCTTCAAAATGTAAAATTGCTCGTTAGTGGGGGAGATGGAAGTACCTGGGTTAAGCAAAGTTTTGACTTATTCAATCTGCCACAAACCCATCTACTGGATCGTTTCCACCTGATACGTGCATTACGGCAAGCCTTTGGTCAGGACCTGCCCATTCAGGAAACCAGCAAAAAGTTGTTCTCCGAAGGTTTTGAAGCTGTTTCTGACCAGTTGTTGAATTGTATTGGGAAAACAAAAGATAAACGCAGAAACCATATGATCCAGGTGTATAAATACCTCCAGAATAATCAGGAAGCACTATTGGATTTGGATAAACGCGGCTATCCCTTTCTTTCTTTTGGCAACCTTGGCGCTATTGAAGGCAATGTCGATAAGCTTGTTGTCCATCGCATGGAAGGCCGTGGTTGTTGCTGGCGTATGACCGGTGCCAAGGCCATGTTGGCCATTCTACGGCACAAAGAAGCTCTTCAAAACCATGCATTTCTTTACCAACCCATTGTGCCTAAAAGAAGGCGGATCAATCGGGTGGTACCAACTAAGGAGCAACAATCATATTCTCCTGCATCAGGATCTTTACCCATTTTCCGTAGTCATAATCTTTCCAAACAATGGGTACAATTATTGAAGAAAAAGCTGGATGATAATCTCTCCTTAACCGCTTTTTATTAATTCTATGGAAATTTGACACAGTATCATAATTCCAGAGCAATTTCAATTACATCTGTTCCAAAATCAATTTGCCAGTTCATGAGATCCTCAAGTTCAACAGTTGTTGTGAAAATGATAATAGTCCAATATTGTAAAAGCAGTTTTGTGATGCGATATAATTTCTATGATGCTTGATCGTGGAGGAAAAAATGCTTAACAACAGATACCAGAGCCTATTAAATCTGATGAAAGAGGAGGGTTACGATTTCGTTGCCATTAATCCTGGCTACACTTTTAAATATCTTACCCAATTGGACTTCCATTTGATGGAACGACCGGTTGTATTGATCATCAGCCAGACAGGTAAGAATGCATTAATCCTTCC
>CALEST010000288.1 GCA_937907555.1 uncultured Sediminibacterium sp. | reverse complement strand
GGTCAACCATTTTGACTTTTAAAATAGACTCTTGTGTGTAACCGGTTAATTTAAATATGGATGGAGAAGCATAAATAGATTCTCCTTCTTTATTTAAAATTATAATTGCATCCGATGCATTGTCTACCAGTGCATGAAACCTTTTTTCGTTTTTTAACAGGAGACTAGCTTGTTTCTTTATCTCTGTTCCATCTCTTGCAACACAATACATTGTTTTATCTTCAGTATCCCAGTATGCTGACCAGATAATATTTACAACTTCGCCATCTTTTCTGACTAGTTTATTTTCAAAATTAGTCATACTATTCCCGCCCATAATATAGTTTCTCGCTACTTGAGTAGTATGAAAATCCTCTTTAAATACAAATTCAGAAAAATGTTTGCCAATCATTTCTTCTGGTTTGTATCCCAGTATGGTATAACATGCTGCGCTAACAGATTCATAAATCCCCATTTCGTTAACCGCACAGATTATATCAAGTGATGATTCAAGAATCTTGTTTAGTTTATTTTTCGTCTGTAAAATTTCAAGTTCCTTTATTTTTGAATTTGTAATATCTTGAATAACCCCTAGTAGAATTGGACTGTTAGTAGATATGTTATTCTTTAGTGAAACATAACAATTAATGTAGTGTGTTTTTTTATCAACGTCCTCAATCTTACATTCTATATTAGCTTCTCTTTTAGTTTTTAAGAGCTCTATTATCAGAGTCTGGATAGAATCAAGATCATCTTTTTGAATCTGTGATTTAATAATTGCCAAAGTGGGTATTGGCTGCCCGACCGGCCACCCAAAAATGAAGTAAATACCTTCTGAACAAATCAGCTGACCTGTATTTATATCGTATTCAAATGTGCCAAAATGTGCAATGGATTCAGCAACTGATAATAACTCCTTATTTCGATTTGTCGGCATGGATAAGGGATGTTTAACGATATTTTCAACTAACCCACTTAAATTTACAACAAAATAAGCTGCAATGAAAAAGAGATTTACGTTCCTTTTATGCCTTTTTACATTATCTGCTTTAGCAGCCCCCAAGAATGAATATTACAAATTGATGGTATATCATTTTACGGATGAAAAGCAAGAGAAAAAAATAGATGAATTTCTTTCTGCCATTTTTTTGCCTGAATTACATAAAAATGGTTTTGCTAAAATTGGTGTTTTTAAACCAATCGCCAACGATACTGCTAAGGACAAGCAAGTTCTTGTTTTACTTAATCATCATGAGCTAAACAAATTGATCAAGCCTTTACAGTGGGATCTTACTGAGCCCAGCAGTTTTGATCAACCCATCTATACCCGATACGAACAAATTTTACTAAGTTCTTTCAAGGGTATGCCACAAATGAAGATACCCACTAATGATATTTCAAAAAAGGAGCGGGTTTTTGAATTAAGAAGTTATGAAAGCCCAACAGAATCAGCATATAGAAATAAGGTGCATATGTTTAATGAAGGTGGAGAAATCAAATTGTTTGATGAGTTAGGATTCAACGCTGTTTTTTATGCCGATGTGCTAATGGGTTCTAAAATGCCCAATTTGATGTATATGACCAGCTTCAGCAGTATTGAAAGCAGAAACGAACATTGGAAACAATTTGGAGCGTCAGCCACCTGGAAAAAACTTTCTTCAATGGATTTTTATAAGAACAATATGTCTGCATTACATAGTCAGTTGCTTAAAAGCACTCCATATTCAGATTATTGATAATTAGTGTACCTTTAGGCTCTTGAAAAAGGGCATTGCAATATTATTCCTTTCCATTTACCTCTGCACTGTTACAGAGGCGCACGAGTTGTTGAAACTACCTGTAATATTTCAGCACTTTATTGAGCATCAGTCCGAAGATAATAGCATAACCGTATTTCAGTTTTTAAAAATTCATTACGGACAGGGAGATGTGCAGGATGATGATTATGCAAGAGATATGCAGTTGCCATTTAAGACTGCAGGTGAATTCTTTACATCTTCGGTTTCTCCCTTTGTGCCATTAAATTCTATCATTGTATTGCCTTACCCTTCCGTTCTATCGGAAAACCAGGTTAAGGGTCATCACTCTTTTAATTTCATTTCGAACTATCAGGTCAATATCTGGCAGCCTCCCAAGCCTTGTGTACATGCTTAGTACAAGGATTTCCTTTTAAAGGGTATTTTCAAATTATAATTAACAATCAATAATGCTGACAAGAATTATTGAGTTTTCCGTGAGGAATAAACTCATTGTAGGATTATTTCTGGTGGCACTCATTGGATATGGCACAATAGAATTAACCAGACTTCCCATTGATGCAGTGCCGGATATTACCAACAACCAGGTGCAGGTAATTACAGTAGCTCCTTCATTTGGTGCCACTGATATTGAAAGACTGGTTACGTTTCCAATTGAACAAGCGAATAACAATATATCAGGACTGCTGGAAATCAGGAGCTTTTCAAGATTTGGTCTGTCGTTGGTAACCATTGTGTTCGACGATAATACAGATATCTATTGGGCAAGACAGCAGGTAGCAGAGCGATTATTACAGGTACAATCCCAGATACCTTCCGGAATTGGAACGCCCCAGCTGGGGCCGGTTTCAACTGGTTTGGGTGAAATTTATCAATACGTTGTAAGACCTGAAAAAGGTTACGAAAAGCAATATGATATAACTGAATTAAGAACCATACAGGACTGGATAGTCCGAAGACAATTACTCGGTGTAAAAGGAGTGGCAGAAGTGAGTTCCTTCGGAGGAAAATTAAAACAGTATTCTGTAGAAGTTGATCCGGCAAAATTGCTGAGCTATAATATAACTATTTCAGATGTTTTCAATGCTTTGGAATCGAACAACCAGAACACAGGAGGCGCATACATCGAAAAAGGACCAACAGTATTATTCATACGTTCTGAAGGTTTGTTGGGTAAAATTGAAGACATTCAGAATATCGCCATTAAAAAAATTGCCGGAGGAACACCCTTATTTGTCAGGGATGTTGCTGAAGTAAAAATTGGACATGCCACCCGTTATGGTGCTATGGCTTATAATGATCAGGGTGAAGTAGCAGGTGCGGTTGTGATGATGCTAAAGGGTGCGAACAGCAATACGGTTATTAAGAATGTAAAAGAACGTATTGCACAAATCCAGCAATCTCTGCCAAAAGGCGTTGTTATTGAACCTTTCCTGGACAGAACCAAAATGGTCAACAATGCCATTGGAACAGTAGAGAAGAATTTGCTGGAAGGAGCACTGATTGTAGTTTTTGTACTGGTAATATTTCTTGGAAACTTAAGAGCAGGATTAATTGTGGCATCGGTGATTCCATTGTCTATGTTATTTGCTGTTATCATGATGAATATGTTTGGTGTGAGTGGGAATCTGATGAGTTTGGGTGCACTGGATTTTGGTTTGATTGTGGATGGCGCTGTTATTATTGTAGAAGCCGTAATGCATCAGTTGAGTCACAGCAAGAAGTTTGCAGTTGTGAATCGATTGTCACAGCAGCAAATGGATAAGGAAGTGAATCATTCGGCCAGTAAGATGATGAATAGTGCGGTGTTTGGCCAGATTATCATATTGGTTGTGTACCTGCCTATATTCACTTTGCAGGGTATAGAAGGTAAAATGTTCAAGCCCATGGCGCAAACAGTTGCTTTTGCCTTATTGGGTGCCTTCCTCTTATCACTTACTTATATCCCAATGATGAGTTCAGTATTCTTAAGCAAGAATATTACACATAAAGCAACCTGGTCCGACAGAATCATGGCGCAGCTGGAGAAACGATATAAAAATTTACTGGCAACTGTAATTGGTTATCCAAAAATGGTTTTATCGGTTGTTATTGGTTTGTTTATCACTGCTATGCTTGTTTTATCAAGTTTGGGTGGAGAGTTCATTCCGGCTTTAGAAGAAGGGGACTTTGCCGTGGACACAAGGGTGCTTACAGGTAGTAATTTAAATACTACCATTGAACGCACACAAAAAGCCGCAGGTTTATTGATTAAAGAATATCCGGAAATTGAAAAAATTGTTACTAAAATCGGGAGTGGTGAAATTCCTACCGATCCCATGCCAATGGAAGCCAGTGATTTAATGGTGATTCTGAAGCCAAAGGAAGAGTGGACATCTGCCAAAACCTTTAATGAACTGGCAGAAAAGATGGGAAATACAATGTCTGCTGTGCCTGGAATTACAACCGGATTTCAATATCCGGTACAGATGCGTTTCAACGAATTAATGACGGGAGCAAGGCAGGATGTGGTTTGTAAAATATTCGGAGAAAATCTGGATAGTCTGGCTGCCTATGCAGCCAGTGTTGGAAAAATTGCTGGAACAGTTGAAGGCGCTGTAAGTGTGTATGTGGAAGCAGTAACCGGAATGCCACAAATTCTGATTGAGTACAACCGCAACACCATTGCACAGTTCAATCTGAATGTAAGTGAAATCAATAAAATTGTAAATGCCTCTTTTGCCGGACAAAGCACTGGATTGCTTTTTGAAGGAGAGAAAAGATTTGATCTGGTGGTAAGAATTAAAGGAGAATTAAAACAAAACCTGAATGATATTCAGCGATTGTTAATTCCAACACCCAGTGGTGTTCAAGTACCATTATCACAGCTGGCAACTGTAACCATTAAAGATGGCCCCAATCAGATTCAGCGGGAAGATGCTAAAAGAAGAATCATCATCGGTTTCAATGTGCGTGGAAGAGATGTGGAAAGTATTGTAAAAGAATTGCAGCAGAAGATACAAAAGCAAGTGAAGTTTCCACCGGGATATTATATTACCTATGGAGGAGCATTCGAGAATTTAAATGCAGCCAAAGCAAGATTGATGATTGCCGTTCCGGTTTCTCTGTTATTGATATTTCTGTTATTGTATTTTGCTTTTAACTCCATTAAGCATGGATTGTTGATTTACTCT
>CALEST010000287.1 GCA_937907555.1 uncultured Sediminibacterium sp. | reverse complement strand
GGAAAACCAGCAATGTAAAAAACAAGAATGGAATCCCCAATCTTTTAAGGCGATCAGTTATGAACTGACTATTTGTTTTTCTATTCAGACTAAAGAGCATAAAATAGCCAGAGATAAAAAAGTAAAGCCCCATCATATAAGAAGCGTTTACAAAGAAGAATTTTCCCAGCCAATTTGCATTAGCTGTGTCCTTTAATACCCACATGCCGCCGGTGGGTCCATACGCTTGTCCGGCATGATGGGCAACAACCAAACAAGTTAGCACCACTTTTATTGTGTCGATATAAAGGATTCTATTGGTTTTCATGAATTTAGAGTCAAGCTAATTCAATTTTTCCGCTTTGGCAAGAAACCAAAGACAGATTTAAGTGTTATTGAAAAGTGGAAAACCGGAAATATATTAACCTTGTTTGGCTGAAAAGAGACCTCAGAACACAGGATCATGCCCCCTTGCAAGCTGCAGAGCAGGCGGGACTACCTTACTTGATTATGTTTCTTTTTGAACCCTCCATCATTGGGTTCCCTGATACAAGCCTGCGACATTTGCAGTTTCAGTATCATTCCTTGCTTGCCATGAATCAACAATTGGCAGAATATCAGCATGGGGTTAGTCTCTTTTATACAGAAGCCATAAAAGCACTTGAGGAAATTTCCGCTCAATACCATATTCAAAATATATTCAGTTATCAGGAATCGGGAACACAAATCACTTACGAAAGAGACAAGCAGATAAAACAATATTGTAAGACCCATCAAATAGAATGGAAAGAGTTTCAGAGAGATGGAATTGTTAGAGCCATTCGGGATCGAAAGGACTGGGACAAAAAATGGTATGCCACCATGCATGCACCTGTTATTCAAAATCTGTACACGAAAAACACCATACCGGTTTTTGAATCTAAATACACTATTCCGGTTGTGCTACTGAAAAGGCTGAAAGATTATTCCAAAGAATTTCAACCTGCAGGTGAAGAAAATGCGCATCGGTATTTGGCTTCTTTTATTAACGAGAGAGGCCGTTTCTATAGCAAGCATATCAGTAAGCCAACAGAGAGCAGAAAAAGTTGCACCCGTCTCTCGCCTTATATCAGCTGGGGTAACTTAAGTATCAAACAAGCTTATCAGACACTGAATGAAGCACAAAAGACTGCTTCTTTCAAGGGGCCCATCAACAATGCCATTACACGGTTAAAATGGCACTGTCACTTTATTCAAAAATTTGAAGTGGAGGGTAGATACGAGTATGAGTGTATTAACAAGGGATATGAGTTGCTGGAACATCCGAAAAATGAAAAGTTCATAAAAGCCTGGGAACAAGGGAATACCGGCTTTCCATTGGTTGATGCCTGTATGCGTTGTTTGATTGCAACCGGCTGGATTAATTTCCGAATGCGTGCCATGCTGGTTTCGTTCTTATGTCATCACCTCTACCAGGACTGGAGATGGGGAGTACATCATCTGGCGAAACAATTTTTAGATTACGAACCCGGCATTCATTATCCGCAGTTTCAAATGAAGGAGGGCAATACGGGGGTTAATACGATTCGAATTTATAATCCTGTTAAGCAATCCTGCGATCATGATCCCGAAGGAGCGTTTATAAAAAAATGGGTGCCAGAATTACAAACTGTTCCAGCAGCATTTATTCATGAGCCAAATAAGATGAGTTTAATGGATCAAACCTTCTCTAATGTTTTTATTGGGAAAAATTATCCTGCACCCATTGTTGATTTAAATGCTTCTGGCAAAATTGCAAGAGAAAAAATCTGGAGTCATCGTAAAGAAATACTGGTAAAGCAGGAAACCGAAAGGATTCTTTTTACTCACACAAGAAATAATAGGCAAAAAGTATAAATTTAATGATGGAAAATACAGTTGTGATAACAGGCGCGGGTATCTCTGTAGAGTCGGGCATTCAGCCATTTAGAGGGAAGAATGGATTGTGGAATGAGAATCCAACCGAAATGGCAACCTATCGGAATTTCAGAACCAATACCAGTGGATTTCTGCAATGGTATTACCACCGATTTGTGAG
>CALEST010000286.1 GCA_937907555.1 uncultured Sediminibacterium sp. | reverse complement strand
TAAGTTTTTGGCAGATGACAGTGGCAAGGAAAGAATATATCAGGCAAGAGATATCCTATTGCAACATATTGGAGACCCCATCACCATTAAGGAATTGAGCCGTAAGGTTGCCATGAACGAATGCTACCTCAAAAAAGGATTCAAGGAAGTTTTTGGCACAACCATATTTGATTTTTATCAACAGCAAAGAATGGAACATGCCAAGTACTTGCTGTACGAAAAAAGTTTAAGTGTTACGGATGTATCCGCCCTGCTTGGATATTCATCTATTTCTCATTTTTCCGCCGCTTTTAAAAAGCATACGGGTCTGAAGCCTTGTGAACTTTTGAAGTAATTTTTCTGTAGTTGTATTAGTTATACAGAAAGCAAAGAATCTTCTATAATCCGTTCCAGCCCTTGATTGTAATGGACTGAACCGTGGTTCCTGAAGCAGTAGCTTCAAAAACCCGCTGGTCTACTAGGCCAATTCCTTTTGCATAAGATAACTCGGCCACTAAATTTAGAAGTGAATAACTGCCGGCGGCATCGGGTTTAAAATAGAGCTCTCTTTTCACTGTAATAATATCCGTGTACAAAGTGCCCAGCAAAGACATCTGTCTCCCCTTAAATAAAGTTGTAATCCTGAGTTTTGCCCATCCGTAAACCATTGCATTGGTATTTGAGTCAAAAAAACCAACCCTTAAACTGTCTGTATCAAAGGATTGACCCGGATTTTTGGATTCGTCCAGATAAACAAAGTCCATTCTTTCATTATTCACAATAGTATCGTAAATGTACAGGTAGTCGAATTCAGGTGTTCCGAATTGATAATATTTGCCTGTGCCGTCTTTTCTGGCAAATAACTGATCTCCGGCGCTGGTAGTATAGCGGGAATAGGTTCTGCTTACATTGTTGTACACTCCCTGTGATAGCGTGCTGGCAATGGTTGCGCGGAATTCAGGAATGAATCCTCCGTTGGTTGCCGGAAATGCAGGATTTAATTCATAATCTATGTAACCATTGGCCCTGGTAGGGAGATAGTCTGCTGTGGATGAACCATTGTTCACGCTGCCAATGGTGGTAATATTTACCAGACAGGCGCTGTTGCCAAAATTAATCTGGAAAGTAAAAGTGCCGGGCAGAATAGGTTGTCCCTTTCCTTTTAACTTGATGGTATTGGCTCCCTGCACAAAGGCAAATCCGGAATCCCTGAACCACATTCCATTGGTGGTATCAGAGAATATGGTGTATTTGCCCTGGGTGGTAAAATTTACTTTAACCAGGATATAATTGCTGTCGGTTAAATTTTCCAGTTCCTTGTACTGCCCTTTTACTACAGCAGTCTGGCAATTGCCCATACTGTCGAGCAGCGTACCCGCAGCTGAACCGCCAAACCCGGGCCCTTCTGAACTAAATTCTTTGGAGCAGGAACTGAATCCAAGGGCAATGATGCCCAGCCAAGCAATCAAAGTATACAATCCTTTCATTCCTGTAAAGATAAAATTTAGGTCAATAATGCAGCCTGAGAAATTAAGTTAGTGTTTTCCGCTAAATGCTGAATATTATTTAACGTTGTTGTAGCAATTTGTTCCAGCGCTTCCTGGGTAAAAAAAGCCTGGTGAGCAGTAATCAGGACATTCGGGAAACTCATCAGTCTTTGTATCTCATCGTCCTGAATAATGTCTTCAGAAAGGTTTTTGAAGAATATTTTTTCCTCCTGTTCGTACACATCAATGCCCAAAGCGCTAATATGACCCGATTTTAAGGCGTGAATTACATCTCTTGTGTTAACCAATCCGCCTCTGCTGGTATTGATGATGACCACCCCTTGTTTCATCAGGGCAATAGTGTCCTTTTGAATAATATGTTTGGTCTGTTCATTTAAAGGGCAGTGAAGAGAGATAATATCTGCCTTCAGTACTTCCAGGAGCGGCTGATAATCTACCCCTGCAGCCATTAATTCCTGATTGGCAATTAAATCGAAAGCCATCACTTTGCAGCCAAAGCCCAGCATGATTTTACAAAAAGCCTTGCCAATATTGCCGGTTCCGATTACCCCAATGGTTTTGCCATATAAATTGTATCCCAGCAGTCCCTGCAGGGCAAAATTCTGTTCTCTGACCCGGTTGTAGGCCTTGTGGGTTTTTCTGTTCAGGGTAAGTAACATGGCTACTGCGTGTTCTGCCACGGCTTCAGGAGAATAAGCAGGAACTCGACAGACTTTAATTCCGGCAGCTTTAGCGGCTTCCAGGTCTACGTTGTTAAATCCCGCACAACGAAGGGCAATAATTCCCACGTTCATTTTGGCCAGTTGCTCAATAATGCCCGCATTTACCTTGTCGTTTACAAAAACACAGATGGCTGTTGCTCCGGCAGCCAGCTTTACCGATTGCTCGTTTAGGTGGGTTTCCAGGAAAATCAATTCATACCCCTGCTGATTGTATTGGGTAAAAAAGGTTTTATCGTAAGGTTGTGAGCTGAAAAAAACAATTTTCATACCCAAATATAGCCCAGAAAGCCTAAGCCACATCGCGATAACCATGATTATTCGTGTCAGGATTCGTACCTTCGCCCGAATTTTTTAAACCCTTATTTGCGGAATACCATGAGTGCGAAGTATGCAGAATTTTCAGGATTGAATTTACCCTTGATTGAAAAAGAAGTATTGGCCGGTTGGAAAGCCAATGCCGCTTTTGAAAAAAGTATCGCTTTGAGGGAAGGGAAGAAGCCCTTTGTTTTTTTTGAGGGGCCGCCCAGTGCGAATGGTATGCCTGGGATTCACCACGTAATTTCAAGAACCTTGAAAGACATGGTATGCCGGTATAAAACCATGCAGGGATTTCAGGTAAAAAGAAAAGGTGGTTGGGATACCCATGGATTGCCCATTGAACTGGGAGTAGAAAAAGAATTGGGTATTACAAAGGAAGATATTGGTAAGAAAATCAGTATTGAAGACTACAATAAAAAATGCCGCGAAGCTGTACTTCGTTACAAAAAAGAATGGGATGATATCACTACCAAAATGGGCTACTGGGTAGATTTGGAAAAACCCTATGTTACTTTTGAAAACGATTATATAGAAACCCTTTGGTGGATTCTAAGTACCCTTTATAAAAAAGGATATCTATACGAAAGTGTAAGCATCCAACCCTATTCCCCTGCAGCGGGTACAGGTTTAAGTTCCCATGAATTGAATCAGCCGGGTACTTACAAAGAAGTAAAAGACACTTCAGCGGTTGCCATGTTTAAAGCAACACAGGCATCCCTGAATACTGCGGCCTGGTATCAGCAATTACAAACTGCTAACAATTCCATTGCTTCAGAAGAAGTTTTCTTCATGGCCTGGACCACTACGCCCTGGACCTTGCCGTCTAATCTTGGCTTAACGGTTGGACCCAATATTGACTATGTATTGGTTAAAACAGTGAATCCTTACACTTTGCTTCCGGTGAATGTAATTCTTGCAAAAGCCTTGATGGGCAAGTATTTCAAAGCTGAAGGGGAGAATGCTTCTTTTGAAGGCATCAATGAAAAAACCAAAATATTGCCATGGGTGGTATTGACCCAGTTTAAAGGCAACGATATCGCTGGCATGGAGTATGAACAGTTACTTCCTTATGATGCCAATTCAGTAAAAGAAATTCTGGCTATCACTCCGGATGCAAAACCATTCAGGGTCATCACTGGTGATTTTGTAACTACAGAAGATGGTACCGGTATTGTACACACTGCTCCTGCATTTGGTGCGGATGACTTTAAAGTGGGAAAGAAATTCAATATTGGTATTTTAACCATGGTGGATAAGGAAGGGAAATTTGTAGACGGCCTGGGTCCATTCAGCAATCGCTATGTAAAAAATTATAAAGACGATCCGAATTATGCAGATGTAAACGTAGATATCTGTGTGCATCTGAAGAAAGAGAACCGTGCTTTTAAAGTAGAGAAATACGAACACAGTTATCCGCATTGCTGGAGAACCGATAAGCCCATTTTGTATTATCCGCTGGATGCCTGGTTTATTAAAACCACTGCCGTGAAAGACAGAATGGTGGAGCTGAATAAAACCATCAACTGGAAGCCCAAGTCTACCGGAGAAGGAAGATTCGGCAACTGGCTGGAGAACATGGTAGACTGGAATCTGAGCAGAAGTCGTTACTGGGGAACCCCTTTACCGGTATGGCGCACAGAAGACGGAACCGAAGAAATTTGCATAGGATCCATTGCAGAATTAAACGAAGGCATTCGCAAAGCCAATGAGGTATTGGGCGGCGATATCAATAAGAATTATTTACACCAGGGCATTCTGGATTTACACAAACCCTATGTGGATGAAATTATTCTGGTGAGCCCTTCCGGCAAACCCATGCAACGTGTGCCTGATTTGATTGACGTTTGGTTCGACAGTGGTGCCATGCCTTATGCGCAGTGGCATTATCCATTCGAGAACAAAGATTTAATAGACAAAGGAGAAGCTTTCCCTGCAGATTTTATTGCAGAAGGGGTGGATCAAACACGCGGCTGGTTCTATACCCTGCACGCATTGGGCGTAATGTTGTTCGACAACGTGGCGTACAAGGCCGTAGTGAGCAATGGATTGGTGTTGGATAAGAACGGTAACAAAATGAGTAAGCGTTTGGGCAATGTGGTGAATCCATTTGAAACCATTGAAAAATATGGAGCTGATGCTACCCGCTGGTATTTAATTACCAATGCCTCGCCCTGGGATAATTTAAAATTTGATTTGGCAGGTATACAGGAGGTACAGAGAAAATTCTTTGGAACATTATACAATACCTATCAGTTCTTCTGTCTCTATGCCAATGTAGACGGCTTCGCATACAAGGAAGCTCCCATCCCGCTGGCGGAAAGACCAGAAATTGATCGCTGGATTCTATCTTCCTTAAACAGTCTGGTGAAAGAAGTAACCGACAATATGAATGACTTTGAACCCACATTGGCCGGTAGAGCAATTGAGCATTTTGTAGATGCGCAGTTGAGTAACTGGTACGTGAGATTGTGCAGAAGGCGTTTCTGGAAAGGAGAATACGAATCCGATAAAATCAGTGCTTATCAAACCCTGTACGAATGTCTGGAAACCATTGTGCGATTAATTGCACCAATATCTCCATTTTTCAGTGATGCGGTATTCAATCAGCTGAATGCAGTTACCAATAGATTTAACGTAGGTTCTGTGCACCATGCAGACTTCCCGGTTTACCATGCCGATATGGTAGATGCTTTGTTGGAAGAAAGAATGGAACTGGCGCAGGAAACCTGTTCTCTGGTTTTATCGCTTAGAAAGAAAGTTAATATCAAAGTGCGTCAGCCATTACAGAAGGTAATGATTCCGGTGCTGGATGTTCAGATGAAAGCGCAGCTGGAAAAAATGGAAGAATTAATTAAGGCTGAAGTAAACGTAAAAGAAATAGAATACCTGACCGCTACACAGGGCGTTATCAGCAAGAAAATAAAAGCCAATTTCAAAACACTGGGTGCCAAACTGGGTGCATCCATGAAAGAAGCAGCTGGTTTGATTGCTGGGTTTACCCAGGAACAGATTGCAACGCTGGAGCAAAATGGAACTTGTGAGCTGGCATTGTCCAATGGAAATTTTACCATTGAACTCATAGATGTGGAAATTACGGCAGAAGATATACCGGGATGGAGCGTAGCTTCCAGAGGAAAATTGACCGTTGCCCTGGATATTACCTTAACAGAAGATCTTAAACTGGAGGGAGAAGCACGGGAATTCGTCAATCGGATACAAAATATTAGAAAAGAAACCGGATTTGAATTAACAGACCGTATATTCGTAGAGTTACCCGAAGGTACCCCCCTTAAGCCTTCTATTATTAAATTTAACGATTATATTTGCCGCGAAATTCTGGCAGATGGCATTGAATGGAAGTCCCATTTAGAGAATGGTACGCCAATTGAAGTAAATGACATTGCAATAAACGTGGTTGTAAACAAAAAAGGATAAGACCTATGGCTACAAAAAAACCAGCCCCCAAAGCAACTCCCAAAAAAGCTGTAAAGGCGGCTCCAGCCAAAGCTGCAGCAAAACCCGCTGCAAAGGCACCAGCAAAAGCTGCTGCTAAACCAGTTGCTAAAGCGCCTGCAAAAAAAGCACCTGTTAAAGCTGCTGCTAAACCAGCTGCTAAAGCGCCTGCAAAAAAAGCACCTGTTAAAGCTGCTCCAAAGCCTGCAGCCAAACCTGTTGCAAAAGCACCAGCCAAAGGGGCTACGAAGCCGGTTGCAAAAGCTCCGGTAAAGCCTGCAGCTAAACCAGCGGCAAAAGCAGTAGTTAAACCTGCGCCAAAAGCACCTGCAAAGCCAGTCGCCAAAGCGCCTGCTAAACCAGTGGCTAAAGCACCCGTTAAACCCGTTGCCAAGCCAGCACCCGTAGCAGCACCCAAACCTGCTCCTGCGCCTGCAAAACCAGTGGTAGTTCAGAAACCCGCTCCCAAAGCGCCTCCTGCTCCTCCGGTAAAGCCAGTAAAAAAAGTGCCAGGTCCAATTAAAGATGTAAAAGTTCCGAAGATCAATACCAAATCAAGTGTAACCTACAATCCTGGCTATACTCCTTTGGAAAAAAGAGTGGAAGCTCCCAAGCCTCAGGGTCCGTTGGTGAAATACAATGATTCCGATCTGGCTGAATTCAGAGAGTTGATCAATAAAAAACTGGATGCAGCTAAAAAAGAATTGGCTTATTTACAAGGGTTGATTACCCGTAAGGATGAAATGGGCGGGGACAATGATGATGCACGTTACATGACCATGGAAGACGGAACCATGAGCATGGAAAAAGAACAGTTGAGTCAAATGGCGAGTCGTCAGATTACCTATATTGACCATCTGGAAAAAGCCATCATGCGTATTGAAAATAAAACCTACGGTATTTGCAGAGTTACCGGTCGTTTAATTGACAAAGCAAGATTGCGTGCGGTTCCACATGCTACATTAAGCCTGGAAGCCAAGCTTGGATTGGTAAAGCCCAATCAGGACTAATAACTGAAATACAAATTAAAAGATAGGTCCCGGTTACTTTGTAACCGGGATTTTTATTTTACTTCCTGCATGTCTACCAGTTTCCTGTAAATGCCTCCCTTGGCCAGCAGTTCATCATGGGTTCCTCTTTCGGCAATTTCGCCTTTTTGCAATACGATGATTTCATTGGCGTGACGGATGGTACTTAGTCTGTGTGCTATCACAATGGATGTTCTGTTCTGCATCATATTGTTAATGGCATCCTGCACCAGTCTTTCACTTTCTGTGTCTAATGAAGAAGTAGCTTCATCTAAAATTAAAATCGGAGGATTTTTTAATACCGCTCTGGCAATGGTTACTCTTTGTCTTTCTCCGCCACTCAACTTGCTGCCCCTGTCACCTATATTGGTTTCAAATCCGGCTTCTTTTTTCCTGATAAAATCCAGTGCATTCGCTACTTTGGCCGCCTGTTCAATATCTTTTTCATTGGCATTGTCTACCCCCAATGCAATATTGCCTGCAATGGTATCATTGAATAAAATGGGCTCCTGTGTAACAATGCCCATTAAAGCGCGAATACTGTGCAGGGAGTAGTTTTTAATATTGATGCCATCAATCAGAATTTCTCCACCGCTAACATCGTGAAAACGCGGAATCAAATCGGCCAGACTGCTTTTGCCCGCACCGGAAGATCCAACCAGGGCAATGGTTTTCCCCTTTTCAATGGTAAGGTTGATATTTTTCAGAATGGGGGTTTCATTGTAAGAGAAGTTTACATTTTTAAATTCAATCGAATGATTGAAACTGGAGAGTTCTCTGGCATTGGGTTCGTCGGTAACCAGGATTGGTGCCTGTAAAATTTCTTCAATTCTCTGAATGGCTGCACTGCCTCTTTGTGCGTTATAAAATGCAGTAGACAAAGACTTGGCCGGATTAATGATTTGTGTAAAAATCACAATATAGTTGATAAACCCAGTGGCTTCCAGTCCAGCTTCGTTGTTCAGTACCAGTCTTCCTCCGAACCATAAAATACAACTCAACACCATTACTCCCATGAATTCAGACATGGGCGATGCCAGGTCTTTTCTGAAATTCATTTTATTGCGGATATGGTTCAGGTTGTTGTTGGTGGTAAAGAAACGATTGCGTAAAATCTTTTCTGCGTTGAAGGCTTTAATGACTCTTAAGCCGCCAAGGGTTTCGTCGAGAATGCTCATTAAACTTCCCAGTTCTTCGGCAGAAGCAGTGGATTGTTTTTTTAAGGAACGGCTTACTCTTCCAATAATAAAACCCGTAAGTGGAAGCAATACCAGCAAGAAAACAGAAAGTACTGGACTAATGTAAACCAGTACGCTCAGAATAATCAGAATGTTCAACGGGTCCCTGATTAATCCTTCCAGTGTGCTCATTACACTCCATTCTATTTCATTGGCATCGTTGCTCATTCTGCTGATGATATCTCCTTTTTTCTGTTCCGTAAAAAAGCCAATTGGCAACTGTAAAATCTTGGCATATAAATCGGAACGGAGTTTGGTCATTACGTAGTTGCGCATGGGTGCCAGCACCCTGAATGATAAATAGGTAAAGGCGTTTTTAAAAAAGATGGCAATAATAATCACAATACAGATGGCGCCTAATGCATATACTTCGCCCTGTTCCTGAATCAACATACTCAGGTAGTATTTTAAATGGGCCAATACAGCATCGGCACCGTCCTGAGGAAAACGCAAACTGGGTTTGGCTGTAATTAATTTTTCCTTGGCAAATAAAAGCCCCAGAAAAGGAGCCAGCATCACCAGTGAAATCAGGGAAAATGCAATGGACAATAGATTAAACAGTACATATAATACAATGTTTTTCCGCTGGCTACGCAGGTAAAACAGGATCCGCTCAAAACGCTTCATACAGGAATAAATGGTGAAACAAGGCAAAGTAACTAATTTTACACCCATAAACCTTATAATATGGAGGAAGGAAAAAGACAAAGACAGGTAGCAGGGGCATTGCAGGAGCAATTCAATGATATATTCAGAAGATTAAACCTGTCTATGATAGATGGAGGAATGGTGTCTATATCCAATGTTAAAGTAACGCCGGACTTGCTGGAAGCCAGAGTGTACATTAGTTTATTCCAGGTAAAAGACCAGGCGGCTGTAATGAAGAAAATAGAATCCAAGGCCTGGGAAATAAAAAAGGAGCTCGCAGATAAAATGAAACACCAGTTAAGAAGAATTCCTGTGATTCATTTTTATAACGACGATACCCTGGATTATGTATTTAAGATGGAAGAGATCTTCAAGAAAATAAATGAAAAAGAGAAATGAACCTTCTCTTTGCCTGGCGATATTTCCGATCTAAAAAAACCACCAATGCCATCAATATCATTGCAGGCATTTCGGTAATGGCCATCGCCGTAGGCACTGCTGCTTTAATCATCATCCTCAGTGTATTCAATGGATTTGAATCGCTGGTGAAAGGACTGTACGGAGATTTTTATCCTGCTTATAAAGTGGTGCCATCAACTGGCAAAACTTTTACTGTAAATGCCAGACAAGAAACTGAGTTGAAGCAGCTGAAAGGCTTGCAGGCATTTAGTTATGTGGTAGAAGAGAAGGCTTTGTTAACAGGTGCTTATCAGACGATTGTTACATTAAAAGGAGTGGAAGAGAGTTACACAGAAGTAAATCCCATCCAGAAATATATCCGCAGAGGGAGTTTCAATATTGGTAACGATACTATACCTGGCATTGTAATGGGTGGGGGGATTGAAAACGCCGCGGGCATCAATACCGAAAAAGTATTTGAAGCGGCTACCCTTTATTTTCCGAATCCACAGTCCAGTTTAATCCAGACCGATGGACTCAATGCTTTTTCTGTAATACCCACAGGGGCTTTTATAGTGCAGCAGGATTTTGACAATACCTATGCTTTTACCCATCTACGCTTTATGCAGTATATGCTGGGATTGCCGGCCAATACTTACAGTTCTATTGAAATTAATGCAAAAGGAAAGGAAGAAGCCATCCGCCAGCAACTGCAATCCATTTTTGGCAATCAGGTAATGGTTCAGAACCGTTACCAGCAAAATGCTTCTCTGTATTCAGTGATGCAATTGGAGAAGTGGGTAATCTATGGCATATTATCCCTGATACTGGTGGTTGCTGCATTTAATATGATTGGTGCTTTGAGTATGTTGATACTGGAAAAACAAAAAGACATTGCGGTCTTGAGGGCATTGGGTGCAACTCCTGGCAGAATCAGACGCATTTTTTTATTGGAGGGATTGTTGCTGTCTGCCATTGGCGCAGGTTCCGGAATTTTACTGGGTGGCATCATTTGCTGGTTGCAGGAAAGCTTCCACCTGATTAAACTGGGAGGTACAACTTTTATTATTGATTATTATCCGGTTCAGGTGCAATGGACCGATTTTATGCTGGTTGCTGCAACCGTTGCTGCCATTACTTTTTCTGCAGCCTGGGTAACTGCGCAAAAAATAAGTGCGCAGACTTTTCAGTTGCGCACTTGATCTTATGTATTCTTTATATTACTGACTATACAGTAAATGCTTAATTAGTAGTCCCCTAAAGTTTCTTCCAACTGCCCCAACGCTTTGGCCAGTTGTTCATCAGAAGGAGCAATGCCATGCCATTCGTGGCTGCCTTCCATGAAATCAACTCCCTTACCCATTTCGGTTTTCATTAAAATGCAGATGGGTTTTCCCTGACCGGTCATTGATTTTGCTTTGTCCAAAGTAGCTACTACTTCTTCCATTTGATTGCCGTCCATTTCCAGTACCGTCCAGTCGAAGGCTTCAAATTTGCTTTTTAAATTTCCTAAAGACATTACTTTGCTGGTAGGTCCGTCAATCTGCTGACCATTCACGTCAATAATACTGATGAGGTTGTCTGCTTTATGGTGGGCTGCAAACATAACCGCTTCCCATATCTGTCCTTCCTGTAATTCTCCGTCTCCATGTAAAGAGAAAACCAAGTGCGGGTCCTGGTTTAGTTTTTTGGTAAGTGCAGCACCGGCAGCAACACTCATTCCCTGACCCAGTGAACCACTGGCGATTCTAACACCGGGTAAGTGCTCATGGGTGGTAGGATGTCCCTGCAAACGGGTATTGATTTTTCTAAAGCTGGCCAGTTCCTTAACATCAAAATAACCGGCTCTGGCTAATACTGAATAATACAGGGGAGAAATATGACCGTTCGATAAAAAGAAAAGATCTTCTCCTTTTCCATCCATTGAAAAAGCTACATCGTGTTTCATGGCATGAAAATAAAGGGCGGTAACCACGTCGGCACAACCCAAAGAGCCTCCAGGATGTCCACTTTGAACACCATGTACCATGCGGACAATATCCCTTCTAACCTGGGTTGCCGTCTTTTGTAAATCAGCTATACTTGCCATACAGAACCGTTAATTTTACGGCGAAGATAAAAGCATTTGGTTAGGATTCATTCATTAAATTTGCGCCAATTAATAAAATTGTATGTCAGAAGAATTAGGGTTAATCATTGACGATGCCGCCGATACCATGAAGAAAGCCATTTTACACTTAGAAGTTGAATTGGTTAAGATCAGGGCAGGAAAAGCCAATCCCAATATGCTGGATGGTATTACAGTAGATTATTATGGTTCTCCAACGCCCATTGCTCAGGTAGCCAATGTTACGGTACTGGATGCCAGAACCATCAGCATTCAGCCATGGGAAAAAAACATGCTGGCGCAAATTGAGCGATCCATCATGGCTGCCAATATTGGAATTACTCCTCAGAACGATGGGGTACAAATTCGTTTGTTCATGCCGCCATTAACAGAAGAAAGAAGAAGAGAACTGGTAAAGAAAGCCGGGGGAGAAGGAGAGCATGCTAAAGTAGCTATCCGTAATATTAGAAGGGATGCCATTGAAAGCGTAAAAAAATTACAGAAAGACGGATTGAGCGAAGACGCCGCCAAAGATGCAGAGAAAGAAATTCAGGAGTTGACCGATAAGCATATTGCGCTGGTAGAAAAACACCTGGCAGCCAAAGAAAAAGAAATGATGACTGTATAATTACTTTTTATTGGCCAGATAAACGCCAATCAATATAATTCCACAGCAGGTGATCTGTAAAAAGTTCACCTGCTCTCCATACCAGATTCCCCATCCAATTGCAACAAAGGGAATTCCATAAGTAACCATTGAAGCAAACAAAGCACCGCCTCTTTTTACCAGCATGTAAAAAAGTACGGAAGCCACTGCTGTGCCGAATATCCCCAGTACAGCCGATGCCAGGGTAGACTGCAGATAAATCGTTTCGGTGAGTGGTAGTGAGAAATAGCCCGTATAAGAAAGAATAATGCCGCAAGGAATCATCAGAAATACAAAAGCCAGTGCGGCAATTTCAATGGATCCAATGCCCTGCATATGTCTGCCTACCAAATTTACATTGATGCCATAAAACAGGGTAGCCAGTAATACCAATAGTGCGTAGGAAAAATATTCCAGATTAATTTTGGAGCCTGCTGCTACCAGTAGTGACAATCCTATAAAACCAATGATAATACCCAATACCTGCAGGGTTTTCACTTTCAGCTGAAAAAAGGAAACACCAGTGATGATAACAAACAATGGGGTAAGTGCATTCATAATACCAGCCAGTGAGCTGTCAATTTTGGTTTCTGCAATACAAAACAGATAGGCCGGAAAAAAACTACCTAATAATCCGGATAATACCACCACCCCTCTTTTGTTGGCAGGAATCACCCTCAGGGCCTTTACTGCAAAGGGCAACAGTACCAGGCCAGCGCTAATTAAACGAATAGAAGCAACCTGATAAGGGCTCAGCACATTCATGCCTTCTTTCATTAATACAAAGGAGCTACCCCAGATCAAACACAGTAAACAAAAAATCCCCCAGTTAATCAGTTGTTTCGGCACAGTAAAATTTTTTCAAAGATGCATTAATAAACGCTTTCAAAAGGGAATGGTTCTGAAGATTTTATTATATTGGGTAAACAAAACAAATTTGTATGGGTCTGATTAAAGAATTCAAAGAGTTTGCCGTTAGAGGCAATCTGGTAGATACGGCTGTTGCCTTTGTAATGGGGGTTTCTTTTGGCAAGATTGTAACTTCCTTTGTAGATGGCATGGTCATGCCCCTGGTAGGGATGCTAACTGGCGGTGTAGACTTCAACGATAAAAAATGGGTATTGCAGGATGCTGCAGCTGCAGTGAAAGATGCGGCTGGGGCCATAGTGACACCTGAAGTAACGGAAGTTTCTGTTAAATATGGTGCGTTTATCACCAACCTGATTGATTTTGTAATTGTGGCTTTTGCCGTATTTATGGTGATCAAGGCCCTGAATAAAATAAAGCAGGAAGCTCCCCCGGCAGCTCCGGCTACACCTCCCGGACCTACTG
Organism: uncultured Sediminibacterium sp.; assembly: GCA_937907555.1. Taxonomy (GTDB): domain Bacteria; phylum Bacteroidota; class Bacteroidia; order Chitinophagales; family Chitinophagaceae; genus Sediminibacterium. The sequence continues at coordinate 6,122 of CALEST010000286.1, read as the reverse complement.
AAGCCGAAAAATTACTGGCTGAAATCAGGGATTCCCTTAAAAAAGTGGATTAAGCCATATTGGTGGATAACTATTCAGGAAACAGGGCTAAAATAGGCCCTGTTTTCTTTTCTTTGTAAAAAACCGGAACGTGAGCACTGTTAATTATCAGATTAAGCTAGATCAGTTTGAAGGACCCTTCGACCTTTTGTTGTTCTTTATTGAAAGGGATGAACTGGATATTTATAATATTCCCATTACCAAAATCATCAATGACTTTCTGGAATTCATTCACGGTTCAGAGAAATTAAATATTGAACTGAGCTCTGAATTTATTTTGTTTGTTTCTACATTAATGCGCATCAAGGCAAGATTGTTATTGCCACGAAAAGAAGTGGATGCAGCGGGCAATGAAATTGATCCCCGCCAGGAACTGATCGACAAAATTCTTGAATACAAAAAGTTCAAGGAAGCCGCAGTTCAGATGGCAGAAATGGAAGCCATGCGTATGTTGATGGTGAAGCGGGGCAACCTGCAAAAAGAAGTGGCATCCATTGGGGAAGAAGCTTCTGAAGGTACCGAGATTCAGAATATTACTTTGTTCAAACTCATGAAATCGTTTGAAAAAGTAATGCAGCGGGTGCACGACCGACAGAACAAACCCGTGCATACGGTAGTTCGTTACAATTACACCATGGAAGGCAGCCGTGATTATATGCTGGATTTTATTAGCAGAGAAAAGACGGTGGCTTTTGAGAAAGTATTTGAAATCTGTGAAGACAGAATTCACGCCATCTTTTTATTCTTATCCATCTTGGAATTGTCTCAGCAGAAATACATGAAACTGCTTGTAGGGCAGGGGATGAATAATTTTATTGTAGAGTGGAATGAAAACCGCGAAGCAGATATTGCCGATGAAGGCCTTACTGAAGAGGAAAGAACCGAACAGGAAAGCGATTTTGATTCAGAAGAAGCATAGAAAAAGGGTAGTGAATTCACTACCCTTTTTTTTATCCTAAAACGTTTGAAGCAATATTCACTGTATCCTTCATCAGCTCTCGCACCGCTGCTGCAATGCCTTCTGCATCATAAGCACATTCTCTGTGTAATTCTTTCGGACTGCCGTGTTCTACTAAACGATCCGGAATGCCTAAGATTTTTACATCCGCTTTGTATCCGTTCGCGTTCATGAATTCCAGTACAGCCGATCCAAATCCTCCTACAACCGTACCGTCTTCAACGGTAACAATTTTGGAATAGTTGCTGAAAGCTTCGTGTAATAAATCTTCGTCAATAGGTTTCACAAATCGCAGGTCGAAATGTGCAGGATCAATACCTTCTGTTCTTAAACTGCGGATGGCAGCCTGTGCAAAATTACCCGGATGGCCGAAGCTTAAAATGGCAACATCTTTACCGTCTTTTAATTTTCTTCCCTTACCAATGGGCAATGCTTCAAAAGGAGTTCTCCATTCCGGCATAGTGCCTTCTCCTCTTGGATAACGAATCACAAATGGATATTGTGTTTCCTCCAGTTGCGCAGTATACATAAGATTGCGCAGTTCCTTTTCGTTCATGGGCGCTGCAATAATTAAATTGGGAATGCAACGCATAAAGGAAATATCGTAACATCCATGGTGCGTTGGTCCGTCTTCCCCTACCAATCCTGCACGGTCTAAACAAAATACTACCGGTAATTTCTGTAAAGCTACATCGTGCACCACCTGATCGTAAGCACGCTGCATGAAAGAGGAATAAATATTACAGAACACGCGTAAACCCTGTGTGGCCAAACCCGCACTAACGGTTACTGCATGTTGTTCACAAATGCCTACGTCGAATGCACGATGCGGCATTTTGTCCATCATGAATTTTAAGGAAGAACCACTCGGCATAGCGGGTGTAACGCCCATTATTTTGGAGTTTGCTTCTGCCAGTTCAATCATGGTATGTCCAAATACATCCTGGTATTTAGGTGGCTGTGGACTATCTACTTTTTTCTTCAGGATCTCTCCGGTTACTTTATCAAATAAGCCAGGTGCATGCCACTTGGTCTGATCTTTTTCTGCCAGTTCATATCCTTTACCCTTGGTGGTGATGATATGCAGCAATTTAGGTCCGGGAATATCTTTTAAATCCTTCAGGGTATCTACCAACTTGGTAATATTGTGGCCATCAATGGGTCCAAAATAGCGAAGCTTTAAGGCTTCGAATAAGTTGCTGCTTTTGTTGACCACCCCTTTAATGCTGGCTTCCATTTTAGAAGCCATTTCGCGGCTGAAATTTTTACCAACAGGCAATTTGCCCATCAGGTTCCAGATTTCATCTCTTACTTTATTGTAAGTAGGGGAAGTGCTGATATCGGTTAAATATTCCTTCAGTGCACCCACGTTAGGGTCGATGCTCATGCAGTTGTCGTTCAGGATAATCAATACATCGCTGTCTGCCACACCTGCGTGGTTCATGGCTTCAAAAGCCATACCTGCTGTCATGGATCCGTCTCCAATCACGGCCACTGATTTTCTGTTCTCACCCTTGTACTTTGCGGCAATGGCCATCCCCAAAGCAGCAGAAATAGAAGTAGAGGAATGCCCTACGCCAAAAGTATCGTACTCACTTTCCGATCTCTTCGGAAATCCACTCAATCCTTTGTATTTACGGTTGGTAGGAAACTGATCTCTTCTTCCGGTCAGAATTTTATGACCATAAGCCTGGTGGCCTACGTCCCATACCAATTGGTCATAGGGCGTATTGTACACATAATGAAGTGCCACAGATAATTCCACTACCCCCAGGCTGGCGGCAAAATGTCCGCCGTGCACACTTACGACATCTATGATATATTGTCTTAATTCGTCGCAAATCTGGTGTAATTGGGCTCTGCTGAGTTTCTTTAAATCTTCAGGGCTATTGATATTCTTGAGTAAAGGACCAGGAACAAACTCCATTATTGGGTTATTTAGTAAGTAAAAATACAATAACAAAGCTTAAAAAGGAAGGTTCGCCCATTGCTTACTTTAATTTAAGCCAACCACACCCCGATTTTACCTTTAATCCAATTTGTTCCTTTTCAAGGGCTTAGCTATATTTAGCTTTGTAAAGATGAGAACAAAAAGCAAAGCAATCTTATATTGGTGGTGTCAGCTGGGTGGCTGGCTGCTCTATGGGGTTACCATGGTGTTCTTTGCCTTTGTATTCGACAGCAAAATCAATAGCATTTTTTATCCTAAGCTATTGGTAATCATTGTTTCCGGTTTGTTTTTTACCCATGTTTTAAGGGAGATAATCAAGCTATTTCATTTATTGCCACCGGAACTGTCCCGCAAATGGGTGCAGTTTACTGTGGTATTATTGTCTATACTGGTATTGTTTAACCTTACCAATTCGGCTATTGCAGAATGGCTGGGGCTTTACAATCCTAAAACCAAGGTCTCCGTTGAAAAAAGATTTCTGGTGAACCTGGTTTCCGATTCTCCCCTTATTTTGGTTTGGGTTTCCATCTATTACTTGTGGCACTATATAGAATTGGGCACCAAAACGGAGTTCCAGAAAATTAAACTGGAAAGCCTGGTAAAAGAGATGGAACTAAAAACCATCAAAAGCCATATCAATCCACATTTTATTTTCAATGCCCTCAATAGTATCCGTGCGCTGGTAGATGAAAATCCGGAAAGAGCCAGAACGGCCATTACCGAACTGAGCAATTTGCTTCGCAGCAGTATGCAGGCCGAGAAACAGGAGACAGTGCCATTTGAAAGAGAGTTGAATATTGTAAAAGATTATCTGGCACTGGAACATATTCGTTTTGAAGACCGTTTGAGAGTGGAATATGATATTGATGAAGACACCCTTGATCAGCCCATACCTCCGATGATGCTGCAAACCCTGGTAGAAAATGCCATTAAGCACGGGTTGAGCAAGGCCAAAGAGGGGGGGATCATCCGTATTATTTCGGATTTCAGAGAATCTCATCACGAATTGATTGTGCAGAATACCGGAACTATTTCCGAAATTACCGACTCGCATGGGTTTGGTTTAAAAAGTACCCGCAGCCGTTTGAAGTTGTTGTTCGGCGATAAAGCCCGGTTTACGATTGAAGACAAGGGGAACAATTGGGTAGAAGCAAAAATTATCATGCCCGTACAGGGAGTACCGGCTTAATTAGAATAATACAATCAGCAATTATGGCAATCAAAGCAATTATTATTGATGATGAAAGACTGGCGAGAAATGAATTGAAAAAATTGTTGCAGGATCATGGGGATATTGAAGTGATAGATGAAGCAACCAATGTAGACGAGGGCATTGAAAAAATAGAAACCCTGAATCCGGATTTGATATTTCTGGATATTCAGATGCCTGGTAAAACCGGATTTGATTTACTGGCTGAAGTAGAGAAAGCGCCCAAAGTAATTTTTACCACCGCTTATGACGAGTATGCCATCAAGGCATTTGAAGTGAATGCACTGGACTATTTGTTGAAGCCAATTGAACCCAAGCGATTGTCGGATGCCATTCAAAAATTACAAGCTGAATTATACAAGGAAAAAATTGGTCTTACCGGATCCAATCGCGGCCCCCTAACCGAACACGATCAGGTCTTTGTAAAAGACGGTGAACGTTGCTGGTTTGTGAAGCTGGGTGAAATCCGTTTGTTTGAAAGTGTGGGCAATTATGCCAAAGTGTTTTTTGGAACCAACAAACCTTTGATTTTAAAATCGCTGAATGCCCTGGAAGAAAGACTGGATGATCGCATGTTTTTCCGAGCAAACCGCAAGCATATCATCAACCTAAGATGGATTGAAAAAATTGAGCCTTATTTTAACGGTGGTTTGATTCTCGATTTAAAAGGTGGCGAGAAGATTGAAGTCAGCCGCAGACAAACCGTCAAGTTCAAGGAAATGATGAGCTTATAATTTTTCCCTTTAGACCTTTTATTTTCACCAAGCACTTACTATTATTTTTATATGAAAAAGATTGTTTTATCCCTCGGATTACTGGTATCTGTTTTTGCAGCTGTTGCACAGGATTTAAAAACCATCGTAACAGATGCTGAAGTACAACGTGTACTGGGAACCCTGGCTTCAGATGAAATGGAAGGCAGAAGAACTTTTACCAAAGGGATAGACAAAGCGGCAGCATTCATTGCTTCAGAATTCAAGTCTTATGGCATACAGCCTTTGAAAGGCAATAAAGATTTTTTACAGTCTTTTGCCATGATCAGACCTAAATTCATCAGTGCTTCCGGGATGCTGAATGAATCTGCGCTGGATACCAAACAAATCATGGCGGTTACCTGCAGCAAGGATTTGCAGGTGTCTGAAAAGTCAGGATACGAAGTTGTTCAAATTGCAAAGGGTGCTAACCTTTTTGCTGAAGCCAGAAAATACAGCGGCTTAACAAAAAACACAATCGTTTTGGTGGATACTTCTTTCAGCAGCAATTTTGGAAGGCTGGCACAATTGAAGGGCAATATGTTTTATTCCGATAAGTCTGTTGTATTTATACTAACTACTGAAACAACCGTAAAGTCTTTAACCATTGATGCGAAACACGAGATTCAGGAAATGAAACTGGCCAATGTAGCGGGTATGATTCCTGGCAAGTCTTTGCCCAATGAATTTGTAATCTTTTCCGGACATTACGATCACCTGGGGATCAATACCCGCAATATGATGAACAATGATTCCATTTACAATGGAGCCAATGATGATGCAGCTGGAACCACCGCTATGATGTTATTGGCCAAGTATTATGCTGCTGCCAAAAACAATAACCGTACTTTAATTTTTGTTGCGTTCACCGCTGAAGAAGTGGGTGGATATGGTTCTCAGTATTTTTCAAAACAGTTTGATCCATTAACGGTGAAAGCCATGTTTAATATTGAAATGATTGGAAGTGAAAGCAAGTGGGGCAAGAACAGTGCATTCATTACCGGTTATGAAAAAACCGATATGGGTAAAATTTTACAGCAAAACTTAGCGGGTACAGATTTTACTTTTTATCCGGATCCTTATACTTCTCAGAATTTATTCTATCGATCAGACAATGCAACCCTAGCACGTCTGGGCGTTCCGGCACATACCATTTCAACTACTAAGATTGATGTGGATCCATATTATCACAAAGCTTCTGATGAATTAAGT